>NZ_CP157967.1:3770000-4062954 GCF_040215725.1 Rhizobium sp. ZPR4 | reverse complement strand
ATAGTGCCGCCTTCCAAAGTCTCTTTATAGGGCGAGAGCACTTCACTGCCGCCCTTGGTTCTTCGCCATGGCATGACGATCGCGCTCGTTGTCCCAAGCTGCGCCGCATACCGGTTCATCAGCCACGCCCGGCCAGCGGGCTTTACAGAAACACTGTGGCGAAAACCGCTCTTTAAAGCTGTCTTCGTCTCAACGTCTGTAACCGGAGTATCAATCGGCCCTCGTATTCCGACTGAACACTCCAACAGCTGTCAATTTTTCTCCCCTCCCCGCAGCCGCGCCAATAAATTGGGCTGCAAAGGATAGACAAGCTTCCTCGTTCCGCAAGCGCTGCCGCTTCCGGTTTTTACTCGTCAACTGTTTGAAAAAACGAAACTGAACTGCTCCGTTACAAGAGACAAAACCACCCACACCGTCTTTAGTGACGGTGTTTGCCGAAGCTGTTTCAGGTGAGATCCGCGCCCCTTGTTGAAATCCATTTAGGCAGGATCGAAGGCAGATATCAACGATGAATTTTACACAAAATTAAGAGGCAGCCATTGACTCGGGAGGCCATTTTTGACTGTCACAAGCCCTTCAAAAAAGAATCGCTGTTGAATCAAAGAGATTCCTGTCGAACGCGATTCTCACAGCTTTCAAAAGAAAAAAAATAAAAAATCCCTTGACTCAGTTGTGAGCCGGCAATGCGTCATGCAGATCACCCAGCGCTGGGATATCCTGCCGCAAGCCCTTGTTTCCAAAGGTATATTTCTGTCACGTCAATGACATGATCGACCGGCCATTTTTGGCAATGCGGCAATTTTTTGGCCGAATCCAAAAAGCCCGGCACGAGGGCCGGGCTTAACTCTAACGATTAAATCGTTAACGAAAGATTATGCAGTCGGGGCAGAAAGAGCCTTCACACGCTTGGCAAGACGCGAAACCTTGCGGGAAGCGGTGTTGGCGTGAAGCACGCCCTTGGTGGCTGCGCGAGCCAGTTCCGGCTGGGCAGCAACGAAAGCTGCCTTTGCGCGATCTGCATCACCCGATGCGATGGCTTCTTCGACCTGGCGAACGAACGTGCGAACGCGCGAGCGACGAGCCTTGTTGACATCGGTGCGGCGGGCGATCTTGCGGGTCGCTTTTTTCGCCGAGGTAGTATTGGCCATGTATGCCTCTCTTAGAATTCGAACAAAACTCCATCGTTGCAGCGCGGGCCCTGCGGCCACTTCATCCAGCAATGCGGGAGCAATTGCGGAAAACCAGAGCGGCTTTCCAAACTGTGGCGGGCATATAACCGGAATGAGCCGCGGCGTCAACGCGGATTCTCGCCAAACCCGCGTAATTCCTGAATCCAGGCTCTTAGCGGTTTTTGAAGGACGGCTTGCGCTTCTCGACGAAGGCGGCCATGCCCTCCTTCTGATCCTCCGTGGCAAACAGGCTATGGAACAGACGGCGCTCGAAGCGCAATCCTTCCTCGAGCGTGGTTTCGAAAGCGCGGTTGACCGCTTCCTTGGCCATCAGCACCGAGGGCAGCGATAGCGATGCGATCTTGGCGGCGGCAGCCAACGCTTCGTCCAGGAGCTTGTCTGCCGGCACGACACGCGCCACCAGGCCCGAACGCTCCGCCTCCGCCGCATCCATCATCCGGCCGGTCAATACCAGATCCATCGCCTTCGCCTTGCCGACAGCACGCGTGAGACGCTGTGAGCCGCCCATGCCGGGGATGACACCGAGCGTGATTTCCGGCTGGCCGAACTTCGCCGTCTCCGAGGCGATGATGAAATCGCACATCATGGCGACTTCGCAGCCGCCGCCGAGCGCAAAACCGCTGACCGCCGCGATAACAGGCTTGCGGGCATTGGCGATCTCCGCCCAGCCGCTGAAGAAATCATTCTTGTAAGCGTCGACGAAATCGAGCGCCTGCATTTCCTTGATATCGGCGCCGGCGGCAAAGGCCTTTTCCGAACCGGTGAGCACGATCGCACCAATGGCATCATCGAGATGAAACGCGGCATAGGCCTGCTTCAACTCGGAGAGGACCGTTGAATTCAGCGCATTCAGCGCCTGCGGCCGATTGATCCTGATGAGGCCGACGGCCCCATGTGTTTCGACGATGAGGGTTTCGTAAGCCACTTCTCTCTCCCTTTAAAATCAGCTTTGGCCCTTCAATCAGCCTTGGCAGGAGGCGCAATAGAAAGAAGAGCGCCCCGCCTGGACGATGCGACTGACCGTACCGCCGCAACCGGGCGTACCGCAAGGCTGCGCTTCACGATCATAGACGGAAAAGGAATGCTGGAAATAGCCGAGCGAGCCATCGGTCTGGATATGATCGCGCAACGACGAGCCGCCTGCGGCTATCGCATCGGCAATGACCTCGCGGATCGCGTCGACCAGCGCCAGCAACGCTTCCGTTGGTTTGCCGGCATCCGTGACCAGCGTGCCGGCAGGGCGCAACGGCGACAGATGCGAGCGCCACAGCGCTTCGCATACATATATATTGCCGAGGCCGGCGATGTTCTTCTGGTCGAGCAGCGCGCTCTTCAGCGGCTGGGCCTTGCCGAGAAAACGCTTAGCTAGGTAATCAGCGCCGAGTTCATTGCCCGTCGGTTCCGGGCCGAGATCGCGGAAGAAGGGATGGCTGACCATGTCGGCCCGCCTGACGATGTCCATGAAGCCGAAACGACGCGGGTCATTATAGATAACACGCGCTTCGCCATCGGCGCCCGTCAGGTGAAAGACGACGTGGTCGTGCTTCTCATCCTTCGAGCGTGCGTGATGGAACTCGCCGGGTGTTTGCGTGACCCGACCGGCTTCGACCCGGAACGAACCGGACATGCCGAGATGCGCAATGATCGTCTTGCCGTCGTCGAGATCGATCAGCAGGTATTTGGCGCGGCGCGACAGCGACGTGATGCCGCGGCCCGAAACATGCCGAGCGAAATCGGTGGGGAAGGGAAAGCGCAGATCGTTGCGGCGCAGCTCCAATTCCCTGAGAACGGCGCCTTCCATGGAGGGCACCAACCCGCGCCTGACGGTTTCGACCTCTGGTAATTCCGGCATGGCTATCCATCTTTGTGTTTCAACCGCTTATGATCTGAGCTATAGCCCAAGACATTGCGGCTGGTGATCTGGCTGATGAGATAGCGTGGCAAACGCGATTTCGCTATGGTCCGCCGCCGAATACTGCATAATTCCTTAGGCCGAGATCGACCTGGGGATTAGATTATGCAGCGGATTTAAAGTGTTACAGCGATCTTTGCGCGTCACATACAACGCGCGACGCTGGAGTGTAACGGAGTTGAGCCGATGGCAGACAGCCGCACCTCCGCCGATGGCGGCATGGAAACATCCTATGGCTTCCGCGACGTAGCCGATGGCGAAAAGCAAGGCCTCGTCAACGAGGTGTTCCACAAGGTCGCCAAGCGCTATGACGTCATGAACGACGTCATGTCCATGGGCATGCATCGCGCCTGGAAGGATGGAATGGTCGCGGCGCTCAACCCGCGCAAGGATCCCGCCTACAAGGTGCTCGACGTAGCAGGCGGCACGGGCGACATCGCCTTCCGCATCGTGGAGGCATCCAACCGGCTGGCGCACGCAACCGTGCTCGACATCAACGGCTCGATGCTTGCCGTCGGCGCCGAGCGTGCCGAGAAGAAGAAGCTCTCGGACAATCTCACCTTCGTCGAGGCGAATGCCGAGGAACTTCCCTTCGAACCCAACTCCTTCGACGCCTATACGATCGCCTTCGGCATCCGCAACGTGCCGCGCATCGATGTCGCGCTGAAGGAAGCCTACCGCGTGCTGAAGCGCGGCGGCCGGCTGCTCGTGCTCGAATTTTCCGAAGTCGACCTGCCGCTGCTCGACCGCGTTTACGACACCTGGTCCTTCAACGCCATTCCGAAGTTCGGCAAGGCGATCACGGGTGATGCCGAGCCCTATCAGTATCTGGTGGAATCGATCCGCAAGTTCCCGAACCAGCAGGACTTTGCGACGATGATCCGCGAGGCCGGCTTCTCGCGCGTGAGCTTCACCAACTATACCGGCGGCATCGCCGCGCTGCACTCCGGCTGGAAGCTCTGAAGCATGATGTCGAGCCATGTGATGCGGCTTGCGGCCTCCGCTTCTAGAGACCTTGAGGCGCTATGACTGCTTTCAGCGCATATTTCGGCCTTGTCCGGGTCGGCTGGGTGCTCGTGCGCGAAGGCGTGGTCATGGCGTTGCCGTCCGAAGGGCTGCCGCCCTCCGTCAGCCTGGCCAAATCCTTCGTCAGCATCTTTGCCCGCCGCAAGGCAAAGAGCCAGGCGCGCAGCGACCGGCTTGCAAAGGCGGTGGAACGGCTCGGCCCGTCCTATGTCAAGATCGGCCAGTTCCTGGCAACGCGGCCCGATGTCGTCGGCGTCGACATGGCCAACGACCTGTCGCAGCTTCAGGACCGGATGGCCTTCTTTCCGCATGAAACGGCGACGGCGGCGATCGAATCGTCACTCGGCCGGCGGATCGACGATCTCTATGCCAGCTTTGGCGAGCCGATCGCGGCTGCCTCGATAGCGCAGGTACATCCGGCGGAGATCGACACGACCGAAGGGCGCAAGCGCGTTGCGGTCAAAGTGGTCCGGCCAGGCGTGCGCCAGCGCTTCTCCAACGATATCAAGGCAATGTATCTCGTGGCGGGGATGCAGGAGCGTTTCATGCCCTCCAGCCGCCGTCTTCGGCCGGTGGAAGTCACGAAGACGCTCGAGCAGACGACGAAGGTCGAGATGGATCTGCGGCTCGAAGCAGCTGCGCTCTCGGAAATTGCCGAGAATACCGAGAAGGACCCCGGTTTCCGCGTTCCGAAGGTGGATTGGGAACGCACCGGCCGCGACGTCATCACCATGGAATGGATCGACGGCGTGAAGATGTCCGACGTTGAGGGGCTGAAGGCCGCAGGCCACGATCTCAACACGCTTGCCGATACGCTGATCCAGTCCTTCCTGCGCCACACGCTGCGCGACGGCTTCTTCCATGCCGACATGCATCCCGGCAATCTCTTCGTCGATCCCACAGGTATGATCGTCGCCGTCGACATGGGCATCGTCGGCCGCCTGGGCAGGAAGGAACGCCGCTTCCTCGCCGAAATCCTCTACGGTTTCATCACCCGCGATTATCTCCGCGTCGCCGAAGTGCATTTCGAAGCCGGCTACGTACCCGGCCACCACAATATGGAAAGCTTCGCCCAGGCCATCCGCGCGATCGGCGAGCCGATCCACGGCCAGCCGGCCGAGACGATCTCCATGGGCAAGCTTTTGACCCTGCTCTTCGAGGTGACCGAACTCTTCGACATGGAGACGCGTCCCGAGCTTGTCATGCTGCAGAAGACCATGGTCGTGGTCGAGGGCGTGTCGCGCATGCTCAATCCGCGCTTCAACATGTGGAAGGCTTCGGAACCGGTCGTCGGCGACTGGATCCGCACCAATCTCGGCCCGAAGCGGATCATGACCGATCTGAAGGACGGGTTGAAGGCTGCCGTGAAGCTTGCCGAAGCGGCACCCGAAATCGCTGCCAAGACGGAGAAATTCCATCACGAGCTTCTGCACATGAGCGAAAACGGCCTGCGCTTCGATCCGCAGACGGCGGAAGCGATCGGCAAGTCGGAAGCCAAGCACAGCCGCTCCGGCCGCCTTGCGCTTTGGGTGATCGCGCTAACGCTGCTCTACATCGCCTGGCATCTGGGTTGACGTGCGGCCGCGTCATTGTGGCTGCAGCGGCCCATCAACCAAGCTGCGTTTCTTCCTAGTGCGATTTTAATCGACGATGAACAACTTGACGCCTGTCTTTGTCGATGACCGGTGTGCAGCGTCGCCGAAATCGGACACTTGATAGCTCATGCCTTGAGTGAGGATCGATATCCGCCCATCCTTCAGCTCGGAGATCAATTCACCTTCGAGCACATAGATAATATGGCCGCGATCACACCAGTGATCGGCAACATAGCCGGGCGTATATTCAACAATCCGAACGCGGATGTCCCCGATGTTCAATGTCCGCCAGAGCGCATGGCCGCTTTCGCCCGCATGTCTGGTGGGGGCAATCTCATCCCAATTCGTTACCGTAAAAGGCAGTTCAGGAATCTTCATCGCAATGATTTTCCGGGTGTTGAACGGATCGTTCCGCATAGAAACGGCTGCAAAGCCCGTTCGTCAATCCTGTCGCCATCGACTTCGAACAAGCAGGCCGCGCTGAATTTAAAGGCAGCCGTCGCGACGGGAGCGGATGTATCTCTCTTTCGGCTATAATGCATGATGCGACCGCGTGCTTTGCGTGTACTCTCGCTCGCATGGCACATCAGGTGTTCGGCATTTGGGATATCCCATTGTCGATAAGGCTCGCATAGCCTTGCGAAAAAGGAGAACAAAAGACATGGAGCGTCAGAGAGCCGGCATCGAACTCACCGGGCAACCCCTTGGGTTCAGCGATCTGGTGCGGATCGGGGCGGGCGTCGCCCTGCCCTCCGCATCGGAAGCCGGCATGGCGCGCGTGCGGCTGGCGCGCAGCGTTCTCGAAAGCACGATCCAATCCGGCATGCCCGTCTATGGCTCTACGACCGGCGTCGGCGCCATGAAGGATGTCGAGTGGTCTCCCGAAGATCTGGATGCCTTCAATCTCGGCCTCGTGCGTGCTCATCACTTCGGGACCGGCGCACCCTTTTCCATGTCGGTCGTGCGCAATGCCATGGCGATCCGGGTGAACACCGCTCTCACCGGCCAGGTCGGATGCTCGCAAGAGCTGATTCAGTCCTACCTGCAGCTTCTCAGCGCCGATGTCATTCCCGTTGTCCGCCGCACCGGCTCGATCGGCTGCGCGGATATCGGCCTGATGGGCCAGATCGGCGCCGTTCTGACTGGCGTCGGCGAGGCCGTCTATCGCGGCCGCCGCATGCAGGCGGCTGACGCCTTCGATGCCGCCGGTATCGCTCCCGTCAGGATGATGCCGCGCGACAGCCTCGCCTCGCTCAGTGTCAACGCCGTCAGCTTCGCCGCCGCCGCCGAGACAACCCGCAATGCCGCCGCCTCGATCCGCGTCCTGCTGGCGACCGGCATGATGGCGGCCGGCGCGCTCGGTGCTTCGCGCGACCCCTGGATTTCGGTGCGCCATGTCGGCACCCCCCGCGAAGCCCTGATCGGCGCATGGCTCTGCAACGCCTCGGACGAATGGCCGTGGCCGGTCGCGACCCATGTGCAGGATCCGCTGAGTCTGCGCATGATCGCCCAGGTCTTCGGGGCCGTCATCGAAAACCTTTTGACCGCCGGCCACAAGATTCTTGCCGCCACCGGCCGCTCGGACGACAATCCCGTCATCGTCGATGGCCGCGTCATGACCTCTGGCGGTTCGCTGCCGCTCGATGTCACCATTCTGCTCGAAGGCGCTGTCATCTGCATGGCGCATGCGGCCCGCAATGCCTTCAATCGCTGCGTCCTGCTCGGCAATGGCCAGCGGCGCGGCCTGCCCGTCAATCTCGTGCCGGAGGGCAAGATCGCCACCGGCTTCGGCCCGATCATCAAGCTTGCCGGCGAAATCTTCTCACGCGTTCTCTCCATGTCCAATCCGGTCTCTGCACAGTCGCTGGTGGTTGCTGCAGGCATGGAAGACGAGGCCGCCTTCCTGCCACTCGTCATCGAACGCTTCGAGCGGCAGATGCGGGCGCTGAAGCGTCTGGCAGCCCTGGAAGCGCTGCTTTCGGCCCAGGCGATGGACATTCTCGGCGACAAGCCGGAAGGCGTGGCGCGTATGCTCTATGAGGTCGTACGCAAACATGCGGATTTCTATGTGGTCGATCGTCCTCTTTCGGCCGAAGTCGAGGCGATCGAGGAGGAACTGGCTTCCGAAGCTTTCGTTTCGGAATTGATCGCCCACAAGCCCATCATCGCCTATGATGATTTCTTCGCGCTCGGCTCACTGGAGCGGGTCGAGGAGCGGCTTTATCACGACACCGTCACGAGCGTCGGATGATTTTAAGTCATGCAGACCTAAAATCTGAATCCGACCTCGAAACAAAAAAATAGAGCATGATGTCGTCCGAAAACCGCGCACACTTTTCGGCATCATGCTCGATCTGAACCAACCGACTGAACCAACCGACCGGCGGAGAGAATGCACATGGCCGATTTCGATCTAGTTCTGCAAGGCACCGTGGTTTTGCCTGAACGCATCGTGGAAGCCGGCTATGTCGCCGTCAGCGACGGCAAGATCGCCGAAGTGGGTATCGGCGTGCCCCCGGCTGCGCGCGAGCGGCATCTGCTCGGCAAGGCGCTGATCCTGCCCGGCGCGATCGATGCGCAGGTCCATTCTCTCTCGCAGAAGGATCAGGAGGATTTCATCTGGTCGACGCGTTCGGCGGCTGCCGGCGGCGTCACCACCATCGTCGACATGCCCTATGACGAAGGCAATCTCGTCTGCTCGGCAGCAGCGGTGAAGAAAAAGATTGACCACGCCGCGCCGCAGTCGCGCGTCGACTTCGCTCTTTACGGCACGATCGACCCGGAAGAAGGCCCGGCACGCATCGCCGAGATGGTCGAGGCCGGTGTCGCCGCCTTCAAATTCTCCACCTTCGGCACCGATCCGAAGCGCTTTCCGCGCATTCCGCCCGCCCTGCTCGATGCCTGCTTTGCCGCGATCGCACCGACAGGCCTGACCGCTGGCGTCCACAACGAGGATGACGAAGCGGTGCGCACCTACATGGAACAGGTGAAGGTAAGCGGCGTCACCGACTACCGCGCCCACGGCCTTTCCCGCCCTCCGATCACCGAACTGCTCGCCATGCACACGATCTTCGAGACGGGTGCAGATACCGGCTGCCCGGCCCATGTCGTGCATTGCTCGCTCGGCCGCGGCTATGACATAGCCCGCGCCTATCGCCGCGACGGCTTCGAAGCGACGGTCGAATGCTGCATCCATTACCTGACACTCGACGAGGAAAACGATGTGCGGCGTCTCGGCGGCAAGGCGAAAATCAATCCGCCGATCCGCCCGCGCGCCGAAGTGGAAACCTTATGGCGCAAGGTGGCGGAAGGCAATGTCTGGCTCGTCTCGACCGACCATGTCAGCTGGTCGGAAAATCGCAAAACCAATCCGGACATGCTGGCGAACGCTTCTGGCGTGCCGGGACTGGAGGTCATGGTGCCGCTCTTCGTCAAGGGTGCTCTGGAACGCGGCGTGCCGCTCACCTGGGCCGCGAAGCTGATGGCGGAAAACCCGGCCAGGCATTTCCGCCTCGACCATATCAAGGGCGCGCTGACGCCGGGCAAGGACGCCGATATCGTCGTGCTGGAGCCACGCGAGATGGTTTATGACGCAGCCACAAGCGGCAACAACGTCGTCGGCTGGAGCCCCTATAACGGCATCCGCCTGCCCTGGACTGTGTCGGCCGCCTACCTTAGAGGCAAGCAGATCACCGAGGGACAGAAGGTGCTCGCCGAACCCGGCTCCGGCAGCTTCATCCGCCCCTTGCCTCGCCAAATCATTGCCGGAGATGCTGCCTGATGACCGACCCCAAGCGCCACAACCTGCCAGTCAACGCCGACCGTATCGCTGAGGATATCGATGCGCTGGCCGGCATTACCGAGCCCGGACACCCCTGGACGCGCCGCGCCTTCTCGCCGCTCTTCCTCGAAGGGCGCGCCTATATCGACGCGAGGATGAAAGCCGCAGGACTTGAGACGCGAATGGATGCCGCCGGCAATCTCATCGGCCGGCGCGCAGGCGCCAAGCCGGGCCTCGGCACGATCCTTGTCGGCTCGCATTCCGATACCGTTCCCGACGGCGGCCGCTTCGACGGCATTGCCGGCACGATCGCAGCGCTCGAAGTCGCACGCTCCTTGAAGGATCGCGGCATCGAGCTCGATCATGATCTGGAAATCGTCGATTTCCTGGCCGAAGAAGTCAGCATCTTCGGCGTCTCCTGCATCGGCAGCCGCGGCATGACCGGGCAGATCCCCGAGGCATGGCTCTCCCGCGTGAGCGGCGACCGCACGCTTTCGCAGGGCATTGCCGAGGTCGGCGGCGACCCTTCGGTGCTGCTCTCCCAGAAACGCCCGGATCTCGCCGGCTTCCTGGAGCTGCATATCGAGCAGGGTCCGGTGCTGGAAGCCGAGAACAAGGATATCGGCATCGTCACCGCGATCGCCGGCATCACCCGCATCGAAATCACCGTGGAAGGCCGCGCCGACCACGCCGGCACCACGCCGATGGATCGCCGCGCGGATGCGCTGGTGGCAGCCTCGCAATTGGTTCTCGATATTCGCCAGCGCGCAGCCGAACAAGCAAAGACGCCGGGCCATTTTGCTGCAACCGTCGGCGAATTCCGCATCGAGCCGAATGCCGCCAATGTCGTGCCCTCGAAGGTCGTGCTGCTGATCGACGGCCGCGCCGAAATCCGCAGCGACATGGAAGATTTCCTCGCCTGGATCGATGGCGAGGTGAAGACCATTGCCGCCGATTACGGCGTCACGATCAATACGCCGGTGCGCGTCTCCGACAACATGCCGACCCCCGGTGCTCCGGTGCTGCTCGAAACGCTCGAGCGTGCCTGCGAGACTGTCGGCGCCAAGCACCGCCGCATGGCCTCCGGCGCCGGCCACGACACGGCCTGGATCGCCAAGGTTGCGCCAGCCGCCATGATCTTCGTGCCCTGCAAGGAAGGCCGCAGCCACTGCGCCGAGGAGTGGGCCGAGAATGACGACATCGCCATGGGCGCCGCCGTTCTTTTCGAAGCGGTGCGCGACATGGACAAGAACCTCAAACAGAACCGGGAGTAGCCAATGGGACGCGTACTCGTTGCCAAGGATGTGGAAGCGGCCGTCAAGGGCGGCTCCGTTTACGCCGCAGGCGGTGGCGGCTGGGCCGACCATGGCCGCATGCTCGGCTATGCGGCCGTCAATGTCGGCAAGCCGGAGCTGGTGTCGATCGACGAACTCAACGACAACGACTGGATTGCCACGGCAGCCGCCATCGGCGCACCGGCCTCCACGACCCCCTGGGAAATGCAGGGCATCGACTATGTGAAAGCCGCACAGCTGCTGCAGGACGAACTTGGCGAGAAGCTTTCCGGCCTGATCATCGGCCAGAATGGCAAGTCCTCGACGCTGAACGGCTGGCTGCCATCGGCCATTCTCGGAACCAAGGTGGTGGACGCGGTGGGTGACATCCGCGCCCATCCGACGGGCGATATGGGTTCGATCGGCATGGCGGGCTCGCCCGAGCAGATGATCCAGACCGCCGTCGGCGGCAACCGCGCCGAAAACCGCTATATCGAGCTGGTGGTCAAGGGTGCGACGGCGAAGATTTCGCCGATCCTGCGTGTAGCCTCCGACCAGTCCGGCGGCTTCATCGCTTCCTGCCGCAATCCCTTGCGTGCGTCTTACGTCCGCACGCACGCGGCACTCGGCGGCATCTCCATGGCGCTTTCGCTCGGCGAAGCGATCATCGAGGCGGAAAAGAAGGGCGGCAGCGCCGTCATCGACGCCATCTGCAAGACGACGGGCGGTCATATCCTGGCCGAAGGCACCATCACGAAGAAGGACGTCGTCTACACGAAGGAAGCCTTCGATATCGGCACCGTCACCGTCGGCTCAGGCGACAAGGCCGTCGTCATGCATGTGATGAACGAATACATGGCCGTCGAGGATACCGGCGGCAAGCGGCTCGCGACCTTCCCCTCCGTCATATCAACGCTGTCGCCGGAAGGCGAGCCCTTGAGCGTCGGCCAGCTGCACGAAGGCATGAAGGTTTTCATCCTGCATGTGCCGATGGATATCATTCCGCTCTCTGCCAGCGTGCTCGACCCGACTGTCTATCCCTCCGTCGAAAAGGCGATGGGGATCGAGATCGCGAAATACGCGCTAGAGCCGGATGATTTTAGGTCTGTTCGACCTAAAATCTGAATCCGCTCTAGAATCAGAGAAGTAGAGCGTGATGTCGTCCGAAAACCGCCTACACTTTTCGGCATCACGCTCTGGCCGGCAAGAAAGGCTGAAAAGCACAGGAGGCTTGAATGGCCCGCGACGCCGGTCTTGAGGAATTGCTGAGAGACGAGCTTGGGGAACGACCCGGGCTTAGCGAGAAAGCGATGTTCGGCGGCTGGGCCTTTCTGCTCAATGGCCATCTGCTGTGCGGCGCCCGTGACGACGGGATGCTGATCCGCCTTGGCAAAGGCAACGACACCTGGGCGCTGGAGCAGCATGACGTCAAACCCATGCTGTCCCGCGGCCGGGAAATGCAGGGATGGGTGCGCGCCGGGCCGGGAGCCTATGGCAACGACATGCTGCGCAAGCGGCTGCTTCTGGCCGCGCTGGACTTCGTCGAAGGCCTGCCGCCGAAATAGCCGGGCCGCCGAAACAACAAAGAAAACAGGGAAGGGAAATCCATGCCGAAAGCCAATCCACGTCACCCGAAATTCCCCATTCCGGGCGGCCCGGAGCTGCGTGCGAAAGGCTGGCGGCAGGAGGCCCTGCTGCGGCTGCTCGAAAACGTGCTCTCGGTCGGCGAAGATCCCGACAATCTCGTCGTCTATGCTGCTCTTGGCAAGGCGGCCCGCAACTGGGCGGCGCATAAGGGCATCGTCAAGGCGCTGACCGAGATGGATGAGAACCAGACCCTGCTCATCCAATCCGGCAAGCCGATCGGCCTCATCCGCACGCATGACAAGGCGCCGCTCGTCATCATGGCGAACTGCAACATCGTCGGGCAATGGGCAAAGGCCGAGGTGTTCTACGAACTACAGCGCAAGGGCTTGATCTGCTGGGGCGGCCTGACGGCCGGCGCCTGGCAATATATCGGCAGCCAGGGTGTGATCCAGGGTACCTACGAAATCTTCATGCGCATCGCCGAGCGCCGCTTCGGCGGCGATCTCTTCGGCCGTTTCGTGCTGACCGCCGGGCTCGGCGGCATGGGCGGCGCGCAGCCGCTCGCCGGCCGCATGGCGGGTGCTGCGATCCTCTGCGTCGATATCGATGCGGAACGCGCCAGGAAGCGCCAGGAAATCGGCTATTTGCAGGAAATCGCCCCGGACCTCGATTCCGCGCTGGCGATGATCGATGCGGCGGTCAAGGAGAAGCGGGCGCTATCCGTCGGCCTCGTCGGCAATGCGGCCGAGATCTATCCCGAGATTGCACGCCGCGGCATCGTGCCCGATATCGTCACCGATCAGACCTCGGCCCACGATCTCGTCTATGGCTATGTGCCAAAGGGCATGAATCTGCAGCAAGTTAGGGATCTTCGCGACGACGGTCAGGGCCAACTGATGGCGGCAAGCCGCGCCTCGATCGTCGAGCACGTGAAGGCCATGCTGGATTTCCAGAAAAAGGGTTCCGAAGTCTTCGACAACGGCAACCTGATCCGCACCCAGGCGAAGGAAGGCGGCGTCGCGAACGCCTTCGATATCCCGATCTTCACCGAAGCCTATCTGCGGCCGCTCTTCTGCCGCGCTATCGGCCCGTTCCGCTGGATGGCGCTTTCGGGCGAGGAAAGCGATATCGCCCGCATCGACGATCTGCTTCTGGAAATGTTCCCGGACAACAAGATCATCACCAACTGGATCAAGCTTGCCCGTGAGCATGTGCCGTTCGAAGGGCTGCCAGCGCGTATTGCATGGCTCGGCCATGGTGAGCGCACAGCACTTGCCCGCCGCGTCAACGAGCTTGTCGCAAGCGGCGCGCTGAAGGGTCCGATCGCGTTTTCGCGCGACCATCTCGATGCTGGCGCCATGGCACACCCGAACATCATGACCGAAGGCATGAAGGACGGCTCCGACGCTATCGCCGACTGGCCGCTGATCGACGCCATGATGCTCTGCTCGTCCATGGCCGACCTTGTTGTCGTCCATTCGGGCGGCGGCGGCTATGCCGGCTACATGACGAGCTGCGGCGTCACGGTGGTCGCCGACGGCACGGCTGCCGCCGACGAACGGCTAGACCATGCGCTCACCAACGACACGGCCCTCGGCGTCATGCGCTACGCCGATGCCGGCTATGAGGAAGCGCTGGACGAAGTTGCGAAAAAGGATGTGCCCTATATCCGTTTGGGATAAGCGCGTCTATTCTTGGCAGCTTCTAGAGACTATGGTCCCGGGCAATTCGAAACAACCTGTTTGACACGCAATTCCGGACGAAAAACCGCTACGCGTTTTTCCCGGAATTGCTTTGGAGAGTTGCCCGTGATCCCCTGGACCTTGCTCGACACTGCGAAAATCCCCGGCGGCGGCGAGCTGCGCTTGAAGCAGCGCGGCCAGGAATTCTCCATCATGCTCGGCACCAACGAGCTGATGAACAGCCGCCTGAGCGGCTCCGAGCGCGCACTTGCGACACTTTCCTGCGAGAAAATCAAAGGCCGGAAGACGCCGCACATACTGATCGGCGGTCTCGGCATGGGCTTTACCTTGCGCGCGGCCCTCGGCGAACTCGGCTCGGACGCCAAGGTTACGGTCGCGGAGCTGGTTCCGGCTGTCGTGACCTGGGCACGCGGGCCGATGGCGACGGTCTTTGATGGCTGCCTCGATGATCCTCGTGTGGCCATCCACGAGGGTGACGTGCGCCCACTTATCCGCGCCCGCAAGGCGGCTTACGACGCCATCCTGCTCGATGTCGACAACGGCCCTGATGGCATCACGTCGGAGGCCAATGACGGCCTTTACGACTATCAGGGTCTGAAGGCGGCGCGTGATGCGCTGCGGCCCGGTGGCGTCCTTGCGGTCTGGTCTTCGGGACCTGACGAGCGCTTTACAAAGCGTCTGCGCGACAGCGGCTTTACCGCCGAGGTGGTCAACATGCGCGCCAATGGCAAGACAGGCGCGCGTCACGTCATTTGGCTAGCCACCAAAAGCTAGACCATTTCGCTAGAGATAGCGCGTTTCCTCCGGTGCGCGATCGAAGCGATCGTCGCGGCCGTCGAAATATCCAACGGGAAGCGAGGCGAGTTCCTCATCGGTGGCATCGTCCAGGCAGCTGATGCTGATCGCATAGAACTTGCCGCCGAGTGCGGGATTTTCGCCCCAGTTGAAGGAGCTGATGCCGCAATTCTTGCAAAAGAGGTGGTGCAGGATGCGCGGGCCGAACTGATATTCGCCGATGCTGTCTTCGCCCGAGGTCAGGCGGAAATCGGCAGGCGTGGCGACGGCCAGCCAGTTGCGCTTCTTCCTGCAGATCGAGCAGTTGCATTTGAAGGTGCCGCCCTGCAGATCGAGATCGGCTTCGTAAGCGACGGCGCCGCAATGGCAGCTTCCATGATAGGTCTTCTTCATCACTCTCATCCTTCCCTTGAGGTGGCTTCTGCGTAGGCAACGTATTTGTCGAGGGCCTGCTCCCAGCCGCCCGTCTGCAATCTCAGTTCGGTATCATCAGGCAGTTCGACCTTGCGGAAGACGAGACGCGTCTTCTCGCCAAGCTCTTGAAATTGCACGGTCACCTGCATGGGATGGCCGGGTTTTCCATCCTGATTTTCCCAGGCGAACGTGAAGACGAGGCGCTCGGGCGGAACGATCTCCAGATAGCGCCCGTGGCTCCAATATTCCTTGCCCTCCTGCGTCAGAATGCAATGCCGCCAGGCGCCGCCCTCCCGCAGGTCGACGGAGACCGATGAGGCCGTCGTGGTCTGCGGTCCCCACCAGCGCATCAGATGTTCAGGCTCGGTCCAAAGGCGAAACAGCAGGGCACGCGGCGCGGCAATATCGCGGGTCAGCACGATCTCACGCGGCGGGCGCAAGCTGCCGCCCTCAGTTGCTGGGGTCATTCTTTCCTCCCTTTTGCAATAGTGCCGCGTAGGCTTCCAGGCGATCGAGATTGTCGTTCCAGAACTGACGGTAGTTCTCCAGCCAGTCATCGACCTGCCGCAGCGGCTTCGGCTCCAGCCGGCAGGGTCGCCATTGTGCCTCCCTCCCCTTTGAAATCAGGCCAGCCTTTTCCAGTACCTTCAGATGCTTGGAGACAGCGACCAGCGACATGTCGAAAGGTTCAGCCAATTCCGAAACGGATGCCTCGCCAGTCGCCAGCCGCGCCAGGATCGCCCGGCGGGTTGGATCGGCAAGGGCTGAAAGGGTCATGCTCAATGTGTCCATGCGGATTAATAAACCATACAGTTAATTAACTTATAGGTTTAATATAGGCCAAAAATTCGGGAGTCAAGCAGCCGCATTCAGAGGCAAGCCTGATAAGAAGCAATCCGTATGGAGTTGTATGATCTCAGGAGAGACTATTGGACACTTCGATCAAGTTGTTGTCCGGATCGCGGAAATAGACCGAGAGAATGGGACCGGTTGCGCCCGTTCGGCGCACGGGGCCTTCCTCGATTACGACGCCCTCGGCCTGCAAGTGTGTGATGATGTCATCGAGCGGCGTGGTGCTGATAAAGCAAAGATCGGCCGAACCTGGCGTCGGCCGTTCGGCCTTAGGCTCGAACTCATGTCCCGCACGGTGCAGGTTGATCTTCTGTGTGCCGAAGGTCAGGGCCTTGCGGCCCTCCCCGAAGGTTTCGACACCCATGCCGAGGACGCGGGCATAGAATTCGCAGCTTTCATCGATGCTCGCAACCGTGAGCACCAGATGATCGAGGTGGTCAATGCGGATCATGGCAACCTCCTGGGCTCAGCGACGCGCCAGCCTGGCAACGGCAAGGGCGCTGATGAGACATAGTGCCAGCATGACGAGGATGAAGGCAACCACGGCATTCCAACCATCGGCAAGCCAGAAATAACCGCCGACCGAACCGGCGATGCTGGAGCCGAGATAATAGGCCAGCAGGTAAAGCGAGGAGGCGTGTCCCTTGAAGCCGCGGGCAAGCCGGCCCACCAGCGCACTGGCGACGGAGTGGGCCATGAAGAACCCGATCGTCACCAGGACGATGCCGAGAATGATCAGCGGCAGCGAACTGGAAAGCGTGACTGCCGCACCGACCGCTGCGATGAGCACACCGATCGGCAGCACGATGAAATGGCCGATGCGATCACCGAGGAGGCCTGCGACCCAGGAGGCGACGATGCCGAAGAGATAGGCGGTAAAGATCAGGCCCAGCTCGGTCTGGCTGAGATTGTAAGGCGCGGCGACGAGGCGGAAGCCGGCATAATTATAGACCGTGACGAAGGAGCCCATGACGAGAAAGGCGATGGCAAAGAGAAATGGCAGCGCTGCATTGCCGAAGTGGCCGCCCCAGGCCTTTACGTGAAAGCCGGCATCGAAGCCCTTGCGCGGCGTGAAATTGCGCGACGGCGGCAGCAGGTAAAGAAAGCCGACTGCGGCGATCAGGCCGAGAATGCCGACCGTTGCCAGCGCCGGGCGCCAGCTCAGATATTCGGCGATCGTACCCGTCACAACGCGCCCGGCCATGCCGCCGAAGGCGTTGCCGGCGATATAGAGACCCATGGCGCCACCGAGGCCCCGCGGCTCGATCTCTTCCGCCAAATAGGTCATGGCGACGGCTGGCACGCCGCCCAGAAGGAAGCCTTCAAGCGCACGGACGACCAGCAGCATATGCCAGCTCGGAGACACCGCGCAGATGATCGTACAGATGGCCGCGCCGAGCAGCGAAATGAACATCAGACTGCGGCGGCCGAGGCTTTCGGAAACGGCAGCAGCGCCGAAGATCGCAAAGGCCAGGAAGCCGGTCGAAAGCGATAGAGACAGCGAACTCGCGGCAGGCGTAACACCGAAATCCTGAGAGAAGATCGGCATCAGCGGTTGCACACAATAAAGCAACGAAAAGGTGGCAAATCCGGACAGGAACAGCGCGATGGTCGCGCGGCGGAAGGCAGGCGTGCCGCGTGTCAGGAATTGGCGAAGCTCCGTCGGCGGCTCGCTCTTAACGAGCGTCAATTCAGGAGCTGATGGAACTTCGGAAGCAGTGATTTCCTGCTTGCCAACGGCGCGAGACATGGGGGCACCCAACCTTTCTTGCGCTAAAATCTAGCCAGATCATCTCCATTAGTCCAATATATGGAACAGGCGATCTCAATAGCTTTTGGAGATAGCGATGGAGCTGCGTCATATCCGCTATTTTCTGGCGCTCGCGGAAGTGGGGAATTTCACCCGCGCCGCGGCCAATCTCGGCATCGGCCAGCCGCCGCTCAGCCAGCAGATCCGGGACCTGGAAAACGAGGTGGGCGCGCAACTGTTCCACCGCGTCCCGCATGGCGCGGAGCTAACGGCCGCCGGCGAGGCCTTTCTGGTCGAAGCGAGAGCGGCTGTCGATGCGGCGGAAAAGGCAAAACTTGCCGCCCAACGCGCCAATCGCGGCGAGATCGGCCGCCTATCACTCGGCTTTACAGCGTCTTCCGCCTTCAACACCATCGTCACGGCTACGATCCGAGAGTTTCGGGGGCACTGGCCGGAGGTGCGGTTGTCGCTGACCGAGATGAACACCAATGCGCTGATGGAACGGCTGATGCGCGGCGAGATCGATGCTGCTTTCATTCGTCCGGGCCTCGAAGATCCCAGGGATGTGCGCCTGAAGCGCTTTGCCGACGAGCCGATGCTGATTGCACTGCCGGCCCATCATCCGCTGGCGAAAAAGGAGCGCGTGCCGATCGCGGCGCTCGCGGGCGAGCCTTTCATTCTCTTCCCGCGCATGGTGGGGCTTAGCCTCTACGACGATATTGTCGGGGCCTGTCGCGAGGCGGGCTTCGACCTCGTGGTGACGCAGGAGGCGCCGCAGATCCCTTCCGTCGTCAATCTCGTCGCCGCCAATCTCGGCGTTTCCATCGTCCCCGCCTCCATCGCGCAGATCAAGCTCGATGGCGTCGCCTACAGGCCGATCGACGGGCCGCCGGTTGTCGCGCGTCTCGGCCTTGCCAGCCTCAAGGCGCAGCGATCGCCCGTTATTGCCAATCTCATGAGCCTGATTGCATAGTTAGCCAGAGCATTTCCGTTTCAGGAGTCACGGAAATGCTCTGGCTATTTGTTTTCACGCAATTCCGGACGCAAAACCGCTTCACACTTTTGCTGGAATTGCTCCAGCTCCCAATAGGGCGGATCGTCAAAAGCCTTCTTCAAGTGATCGGCCATCGCGCGGAGTTTGGCCGAGGGATTGCGTCCCTCCGGATGGGCCATGAAGATGAACTCCGGCTCCGGCCGATAGCCGACATCGATTTCGACGAGCCGCCCTTCCCTCACCGAAGGCCCGGTGATGAAGGCCGGCAGCAAGGCAATGCCGAGCCCGGCAATCGCTGCATCGTGGAGGACATCGCCGTTGTTGACGCCCAATGCCAGCTTCGCACGGATGACGACAGCACCCTCCGGCCCCTCGAACCGCCAATCGGCGACGCCGCGATTGGTGTAGAAAATACCGCGATGATCTTCGAGATCGGAGAGCGAGGCGGGTTTGCCGTGGCGGCTGAGATAATCCGGCGAAGCCACGAGAAGGCGGCGGCTGCGGGCGAGCTTCCACGCGACAAGACGTGAGTCGGCAATCAGGCCATGACGAATGATCGCGTCATAGCCATCCGAGGCGGCATCGACCCGGCGGTCGTCGAGATCGAGCGTCAGCTCGATTTCCGGATGTTCGGCGAGAAAAGGATAGAGAGCCGGCCCCAGATGCAGGCGCCCGAAGGTGACGGGCGCGGCGATGCGCAGAGGCCCCATCAACGTGCCGCGCCGCTCGGCGAGATCGGCGGCGGCCTCGCGCACCTCCTGCGCGATGCGGGTCGCGCGCTGCAGAAAGGCGGTGCCGTCCTCTGTCAGGGTCAGCTTGCGGGTCGTACGGTGAAGCAGGGTCGCGCCCAATGCCTTTTCCATGTCCGACAGGCGCTCGCTGACGACGGATTTCGACAGGCGCAGGCGTCGCGCCGCCTCGCTGATCGAGCCGGCCTCTGCTACGGTCACAAACGTCACGATCCCGTCGATTTTCAACATCGTTCGGCGTTTCCGAATTCGAATTCCATTATTTGCAGACTAATCCGAACGATCGGAAAAGGCCATCTTCCGTGTATCGGACAAACCGAAAGTCACATCCTCACACAGGAAATGGAACAATGAACCGCTTGAATGGAAAAGTTGCAATCGTCACCGGCGCCAGCTCCGGCATCGGCCGCACCACGGCAAAGCTCTTCGCCGCCGAAGGCGCCAAGGTCATCATCGGTGCTCGCCGCGCGGCAGAGCTTGAAAGCCTTGCCGCCGAGATCAAGGCTACCGGCGGTGAAGCTGCCGTATTGGCTGGCGATGTACGCTCGGAAGACTACCACAAGGCACTGGTCGCCCTTGCCGTCGAGCGCTACGGCAAGCTTGATATTGCCTTCAACAATGCCGGCACGCTCGGCGAGGCCGGTCCCAGCACCGAAGTTTCGGAGGCGGGCTTTGCCGAAGCATTGACGATCAACCTCACCGCATCGTTCCTCGCCGCCAAGCATCAGATCGGCGAAATGATCAAGCACGGCGGTGGTTCGGTGATCTTCACATCGACCTTCGTCGGCCATACCGTCAGCTTCCCCGGCGTTGCCGCCTATGCGGCTAGCAAATCCGGCCTGATCGGCTTGACGCAGACGCTAGCCGCCGAATTCGGCCCGCAGAATGTGCGCGTCAATGCCGTACTGCCAGGTGCCGTCGATACCGATATGTATCGCGAAATGAACGACACGGCCGACAAGCAGGCTTTCGTCACCAACCTGCATGCGCTGAAGCGCGTTGCCGGCCCCGAAGAGATTGCCCGCTCGGTGCTCTATCTCGCCTCCGATGACGCAAGCTTCGTCAGCGGCACGGCTTCGCTCGTTGACGGCGGCCTTTCGATTACGCGCACCTGATCTCGTGGCTTGCCGACGCAACGATCGCACCGGCAACTTCGGAACACGGACATGATCCCGCAAGACATGAATTGGTTGCGGGATCATGCCGCTGGAATGCTTTGAATAGCTAAGGATAGGTTGTGGATTCTATCTTCCTTGCGGCCTTTCCGATCAGAACATCGTATTATTGTTCTTCGACGTCTCGGGGATCGGCTGCACCGAATCCCAATGTTCCTGGATCTTGTTGTCCTCGACCCGGAAGATATCAACGATGGCGCTGCCGCGGTCGCCGGGCTGGCGAATGGCGTGGACGCGCAGGATGACATAATCGCCGTCGACCATCACGCGCTTGATCTCGCTCTTCGACTGCGGATAGTTTTTCTTCAGGTACTCAAGGAAACCACGCAGGCCTTCGGGACCATCGGCGGCCATCGGATTGTGCTGGATGTACTTGCCGAGATATTTGGAGGCAGCGTCGAAATCCTTGTCGTTCAGCGCCTTCTGGTAGAAATCCAGAACGATCTCCTTGTTCTTCTGCTCTTGCGGCGAATAGGCACGCTCGGCAAAGGCCGGCATGGCAGCGGCCATGATTGGCAGGGCGATCATCGCGACTTTCATCAGCTTCAAGGCGTTGCTCCTTTGGTCGTTAACGTGTTCACTTTTGTCGAGACCAAGGGTAGGGGCAAATGACAAGGACGTGAGGGCGACGTGATCGTCTGCCTGAAATGGCAGGAGGGACGGCTCACAACCGTAATGAGAGAATGCCGCGATTGCCTATGACACACCAAAGGCTTAGGCTTACGAGCAAAAGAACAGGCGACGGGTTCAGGCATGGTTCTCGCAGGAAAGCGCATCCTTCTCATCATCTCCGGCGGTATCGCGGCCTATAAGAGCCTCGATCTCATCCGCCGATTGCGCGAGCGCGGCGCAAGCGTGCGGCCCGTCATGACATCGGGTGCGCAGGAGTTCATCACGCCGCTTGCCGTCGGCGCGCTGGCCGCCGACCATGTCTTCACCGATCTGTTTTCACGTCAGGACGAGCAGGATGTCGGCCATATCAGGCTGGCGCGCGACTGCGATCTCGTGCTGATCGCGCCGGCAACGGCCGATCTGCTCGCCAAGATGGCAAACGGGCTGGCGGACGATCTTGCCTCGACCGTATTGCTCGCCACGGACCGGCCCGTGCTCGCCGCCCCCGCCATGAACCCGAAGATGTGGGCGCATCCGGCGACCAAGCGCAACATCGAGACGCTGCGTGGCGATGGCATCGCCTTCGTCGGGCCGATGACCGGCGAAATGGCCGAGAGCGGCGAGGTCGGCGCCGGCCGGATGGCGGAACCGCTCGATATCGTCGCCGCTGTTGAGAGACGTCTGGATAACGGCGCCAAGCCGCTTGCCGGCAAGAAGGCGATCGTCACTTCGGGACCGACGCATGAGCCGATCGACCCTGTACGTTATATCGCCAACCGCTCATCGGGACGGCAAGGTCATGCGATCGCCGCAGCGCTCGCGGCGCTCGGTGCCGATGTCACCCTCGTTTCCGGCCCGGTCACCATACCCGATCCGGTTGGCCTCAACGTCATCCATGTCGAGCGGGCAGATGAGATGCGTGATGCCGTTCTGGCTGCTCTGCCCGCCGATATAGCCGTGATGGTGGCGGCGGTTGCGGACTGGCGCGTCGCCTCGGCGTCGGATCAGAAGATCAAGAAGCATCCGGGCGAGTCGATCCCGACGCTGGCGCTCACGGAAAATCCGGACATTCTGAAGACGGTCGGCCATCACACGCAGCGACCGAAACTCGTCATCGGCTTTGCCGCCGAGACGCAGGATGTCGAGAGCAATGCCCGCGCCAAGCTGGAACGCAAGGGTGCCGACTTCATCGTTGCCAACGACGTTTCACCGGCGACCGGCATCATGGGTGGCACGCACAACCGTGTGAAGATCATCAGCCATCACGGTGTCGAACAGTGGCCCGATCTCGACAAGGATGAGGTGGCCGTGCGGCTCGCGGCACTGATCGCAGCTCAGTTTACGCAGGGATAGCGGCTATCGGCTGGCGCTCTGCGGCTGCTCGCTCTTCCGGCTGGAAGGGCGTGACGTGGACGCCGGTGTCATCGATCATGACCGCGCTGCCATCGGGGATCTCGCGCCAGGCATCCACATCGTCGTTCAGCGGCTCGGAAACGAGGCAATTGCCGGACCCGACCGGTGAGGCGTAAAGCGTCGGTGCCTTGCGGTCGGTCGCATAGCGTATGGCATAAAGCGACTTGCCGTCGGAAAAGGCCGCCGTAAAGCGCACCAGCACCGATCCGGTCAGATGCAATGACAGCCCCTCAACGAAGCCGATGGTTTCAGCCATCGCCGCGATCGGATTGGCATCCATGCCGAAATGCATTGCCAGCAGGAACAGAAGTTCGGAATCGGTGGTGCCGCTGCGGGCATTGAAAAGCCGGTCGTCGAGCATGGCTTCCATCGGCCGGCGAAGGCGGTCGAAATTGGAAATCTGGCCGTTGTGCTGGAACGACCAGTTCTCGAAGACGAAGGGATGGCAATTGTCGCGCCGCGTGCCGCCGCCGGTGGCCGCGCGGACATGGGCGAGGAAGAGCGGCGAGCGGATCTGCCGCGCAAGGCTCTTCAGATTGCAATCGGACCAAGCCGGCAGGATATCGCGATAGCGCCCGGGCTCCGGCCGATCGCCGTACCAGGCGATGCCGAAACCATCACCGTTGGTCGCCGTCTTGGCGCGGGTGGCGCAATGGGATTGTTCGATCAGGGAGTGGGCAGGTGAAGACACCAGCTCCTCCAGATAGAGGGGGTCTCCACGATAGGCTGCCCAGCGACACATACGTCTTTCTCTCCGATTCCCGCTGTCTTCCTGTCCTGCGGGAGAATGGCAAATCTTGGACGATTGTTTATGCAGAATGGGTAATAAAGTCTTAATTTTCCATGCCGCGATCTGCAACATGACAGATATTTGACGCTCCGTCCGATCACGTTTGGCGTCGCAACATTTTCTTCGTGAAGCCCGATGCCACAGGGCTTCGACCGGAGATTTGGCAACGCAGGAAATTTCCATGCGACAAGAAGTGTGAAGCTCCAATGGATCGCCCCCCTTGCATCGGCTCGAATTTGAGCTACCTTTGAGTTGTCTGAAACGTAACGAAAGGAAGGTGATCCAATGTCTAGTGGGATTTCGGTCTTGGTATCTGGCATGGAAATGGTTGTGAACGTTGCGAGGCAGCCCTCGCTCTGACCAACACCTTCCCGAAGCGTTCGCCGCTTCAGGCCAGTTACGGGCCAAAGCTCATGGGGGGTCGCTTAAGGCGGCCCCTTTTGCATTCATAGGCGCCGTTATCCAGGCGATCGCCACCGCCTCCCCGCAAGCAATTTCGTTTTTTTCCTTGCCGAATGGGAAGAACGCGTTAGCTAAGGCAGCATGTCTTCTCAGGAACAGCCCGAACAGGGTGAAGCCAAGCCGAGGCCGCTGAACGAGCCGGCCCTTACCGCACTCTCATTGTATCCGCAGGACTGGGCCTTGTTCCTCGACATCGATGGAACCCTGCTCGATCTTGCCGAAAGACCGGAAGCGATCGTTGTTCCGGACTATCTGCCCGGAACGCTGCATGCGCTATCCCGTCAACTCGGCGGCGCGCTCGCCTTGGTGACAGGCCGCGCCATCGAATTCGTCGATCCCCTTTTCGCCCCTTTCCGCTTTCCCGTCGCCGGTCTGCATGGCGCGGAACGGCGCGATGCGGCTGGACGGCTGCGGCGCGCGCATATTCCGCCCGCTTTCCAGGCGTTGAAGGACGTCATTCGACATGAAGCGCTCGCCTGGCCCGGCGCCATCGTCGAGGATAAGGGGGCTGCCGTCGCGGTTCACTTCCGGCATGCACCGGCAAACGAGGCTGCGATCAGTGAAGCCATGCAACGCCATCTGGAGGAAGCCGGTCCCGACTGGACCCTGCAGCGCGGCAAGATGGTAATCGAAATCTGCCCTTCCCACGCCAGCAAGGGACATGCGGTCGAGGCGTTTCTCACCGAGGAGCCGTTCGAGGGACGCCGCCCGGTCGCGATCGGTGACGACGTGACCGACGAGACGATGTTTGCCGCCGCCAACCGTGTCGGCGGCCAATCCGTGCGCATTGGCGATGCCAGCGGAAAAACGCTGGCGCGTGCATCCATTGCCTCGCCCGCGCGTTTAAGAGACGTGCTGGCAACGCTCGTCAAATAATCCATCGATCCATACGGCGCCCTCCAGCTTCTGATTTTTTCGCAATTCCGAACGGAAGCCGCTGCGCATTTTTTCCCGGAATTGCCTTGGCCTTCTCGAAAGGAAGAATTCGTTGAGTCGTCTCATCATCGTTTCCAACCGCGTTTCCGTGCCCGACCACAAGGGCGCGGCAGCCGCCGGTGGCCTTGCCGTGGCGCTGCAGGCTGCCCTTGCCGAGCGCGGCGGCATCTGGATGGGCTGGTCCGGAAAATCGAGCGGCGACGTCGAGCCGGAACCGCTGCAGATGACGCAGGACGGCAATATCACCTATGCCCTCACCGATCTGACCCAGACCGACGTCGAGGAATATTATCAGGGCTTTGCCAACCGCGTGCTCTGGCCGATCTGCCACTACAGGCTCGATCTTGCCGAATATGCCCGCAAGGAAATGACCGGCTATTTCCGCGTCAACCGCTTCTTTGCCCATCGGCTGGCGCCGCTCATCGAACCCGACGACATCATCTGGGTGCATGACTATCATCTCATTCCGCTGGCGGCGGAGCTCAGGCAAATGGGTCTGAAGAACCGTATCGGCTTCTTCCTGCACATTCCCTGGCCGCCGGCCGATGTCGTGCTTGCCATGCCGGTGCATGAAGAGATCATGCGTGGTCTTTCCTCCTACGACCTGCTCGGGTTCCAGACGGACCATGATCTGGAAAACTTCGCGGGCTGCCTGAAACGCGAGGGCATGGGCATCGAGAAAAGCCCCGGCCACTTCAGCGCCCATGGCCATGATTTTCGCGGCGGCGCCTATTCGATCGGCATCGAGACGGCAGGCTTTGCCGAATTCGCCCGCAGGGCCGCGTCGCACAGCATGGTGCAGAAGGTCCGCCAGAGCATCGAAGGTCGCGACCTGATCCTCGGCGTCGACCGACTCGACTACTCCAAGGGCATCACGCAGCGCATCGACGCCTTCGAGCGCTTCATCACCAACAACCCGGCTCACCAACGCAACGTCACCTATCTGCAGATCACGCCGAAATCGCGCTCGGAAGTGCCGGAATACGAGGCAATGCAGCATGCCGTCGCCGAACAGGCCGGCCGGGTCAACGGCGCGATCGGCACGGTCGACTGGGTTCCCATCCGCTATATCAACCGCTCGATCAGCCGCCCGATCCTGGCGGGTCTCTACAGGCTCGCGAAGGTTGGGCTGGTGACGCCGCTGCGCGACGGCATGAACCTCGTTGCCAAGGAATATGTTGCTGCGCAGGACCCGGATAATCCCGGTGTGCTGGTGCTCTCGCGCTTTGCCGGCGCCGCGCGAAAGCTGAAGGGTGCCCTTTTGGTCAACCCGTATGATGTCGACGGCACCGCCAACGCGCTGGCGCGCGCCATCAACATGCCACTGCAGGAGCGGCAGGAGCGCTGGCGCGGCATGATGGACTATCTGCTTGAGAATGACGTATCGCACTGGTGCGAGACGTTTCTTAACGATCTCACGTCGGAATAGCTCACGTTTGCCCGGCGGCGGCCTCGGCAAGCAACCATTGCGCCAACTGCTCGGCATGCGGGTTCGGCGCCGATGGCGGCAACAGCCAATAGCCGCGCTCCGGCGCTTCCAGCATCGGGCCGGCCATCACCACTGTCCGGGCGGCCAGCAGGGTGTCGACTAGACCCATCCAGCCGATCGCAACGCCCTGCTCGCTGAGGGCTGCCTGCACGACCAGCGAATAGGTGTTGAAACGCAGGTCGCCGCGCCCGGCATAGGCATCGCGGGCAATGCCGAATGCCGAAAGATAGCTCTCCCAGTCGAACCAGGGCGATGGCATCTCCGAATCGAGATGGACGAGCGTCGTGCCGGCGAGCTGCGAGGGATCGGTGAACGGGCCGTGCCGGTCGGCAAAACCTCTGGTGCAGATCGGCACGACCTTCTCCGGCAGAAGCAAGGTGGCTGTCTGACCGAACTCGCTGCGCGTGCCGAAGAAGACGGCGATATCGCCGCTCTCCGGCGCGCCGCGATCCAGCCGCTGCGTGGCGACGATCTGGATATCCACCTCGGGATGGAGAAGCCGGAATGCGTGCATGCGCGGGATCAGCCAGAGAGCGGAAAAGGCGTAGTCGGTCCGCAGGCGAACGGACGGACGCTCCGCCTCGATACGAAAACTGCGCACCAGACTATCGACGCTACCGACGGATTTCTCGACGATCTCGAACAGGCGCTGACCTTCCGGCGAGAGCGCGACGCCGCGATGCTGGCGGCGAAACAGGGGGACACCTATCTGCTCTTCGATGCGGCGGATCTGGTAACTGACGGCGGGTTGCGTCAGGCCAAGCGCCGAAGCCGCGGCAGACAGGCTGCCCGAACGCCCCACCTCCAGAAAGATCCGCAGCCAGCCAAGATCGACCAGACGTTCAGCCATAAAATTTCCTTTTGCCAGCCATCGAAAAATGCCCGCTTCACAGGAGGAACTCTAGTGATGTTCAATAAAAGAATCCAATAACAAGAGGGAGCCTTCGTCATGCGCATGTCTGCAACGGGTCGGCTGGCCGCCGGCGCTCTTCTTTCCGTCCTTTCCTTTGCCGGCATCGCCCGGGCCGATGGCGATAGCTGCAAGACCATCCATATGTCGGACCCCGGCTGGACCGACATCACCTCGACCAACGGCGTGACCGGCGTATTACTGACCGCGCTCGGCTACGAGCCAGATATCAAGACCCTCTCCGTGCCGATTGGCTACCAGGCCATGAAGACGGGCGAGATCGATGTCTTCCTCGGCAACTGGATGCCGGCGCAAAAGGCTTTCGTTGACGATCTCAACAAGGCGAAGGCAGCCGAGGTGTTGAACCGCAATCTTGAGGGAGCGAAGTTCACGCTCGCTGTCCCGACCTATGCCGCTGACAAGGGCATCAAAGACTTCGCAGATCTGCAGAAACATGGCGACGATTTCGGCCGCAAGATCTATGGCATCGAGCCGGGTGCGCCGGCCAATGCCAATATCCAGAAGATGATCGACGCCAACGATTTTGGCCTGAAGGGCTGGGAGCTGGTGGAATCGAGCGAGCAGGCCATGCTGTCGCAGGTCGAGCGCGCCTCGAAGGACAAGCAGGCGATCGTCTTCCTCGCCTGGGCGCCGCATCCGATGAACGAGCGGTTCAAGATCGCCTATCTCTCCGGCGGCGACGCCTATTTCGGCGCGAATTACGGCGGCGCCGAAGTCTATACGCTGGCGCGCACCGGCTGGTCGGCGCAATGCCCGAATGCCGCCAAGCTCTTCCATAACCTGACCTTCGACATCGGCATGGAAAATTCGCTGATGGGTTCGATCCTCGGCGGCGACAGCGCCAAGGATGCGGCGACCGCCTGGTTGAAGGCGCATCCGGATGCCTTGACGCCCTGGCTTGCCGGCGTCACCACTATCGACGGCAAGCCCGGCCTCGACGCCGTCAAAGCCGCCATCGGCCTCTGAGTTTCAAGAAAGACACCAGCATGTCCCGCCCGAATATCCTCATCCTCATGGTCGATCAGTTCAACGGGACATTCTTTCCCGACGGCCCGGCCGATTTCCTGCATGCGCCGGTCCTGAAGGCGCTGGCGAAGCGCTCCGTGCGCTTTGCCAATAGCTATACGGCAAGCCCGCTCTGTGCGCCGGCGCGCGCCTCCTTCATGTCCGGGCAACTGCCGAGCCGCACCCGCGTCTACGACAATGCCGCCGAATTCTGCTCGGACATTCCGACCTTTGCCCATCACCTTCGCGCCGCCGGCTATCAAACGGCGCTGTCGGGCAAGATGCACTTCGTCGGCCCGGACCAGATGCACGGCTTCGAGGAGCGCCTGACGACGGACATTTATCCCGCCGATTTCGGCTGGACGCCCGACTATACCAAGCCCGGCGAGCGCATCGACTGGTGGTATCACAATCTCGGCTCGGTGACCGGCGCGGGCACTGCCGAGATCACCAACCAGATGGAGTATGACGACGAGGTCGCCTATCATGCGACCCGCAAGCTCTACGACCTCTCCCGCCGCCAAGACGAACGGCCTTGGTGCCTGACCGTCAGCTTCACGCATCCGCACGACCCCTATGTCGCGCGCCGCCGTTTCTGGGATCTCTATGAGGATTGCCCGGCGCTCGACCCTGAGGTTGGCGAGATTCCCTTCGATCAGCAGGACCCGCATTCGCAGCGGCTGATGAAGGCGTGCGACCACACCGCTTTCGACATCACGCCGGAGCAGATCCGCCGGGCGCGGCGCGGCTATTTCGCCAACATCTCCTATGTCGACGAAAAGATCGGCGAGATTCTCGAAACGCTCGAGCGCGGCCGTATGGCCGACAACACTATCATCCTCTTCGTCTCCGACCATGGCGACATGCTCGGCGAGCGCGGGCTCTGGTTCAAGATGAACTTCTTCGAGGGCTCGGCTCGCGTGCCGCTGATGATCGCAGCCCCCGGCTGGCAGCCGAAGCGGATCGACCAGCCGGTTTCGACGCTGGACGTGACGCCGACGCTAGCCGCCCTTGCCGGCATCGACATTGCCTCGCTGCGTCGCTGGACCGATGGCGAGGACCTGACGCCGCTGGCTCTTGGAACCGGAGGCCGGAGTCCCGTGCCGATGGAATATGCCGCGGAGGGCTCCGAAGCGCCGCTCGTTGCCTTACGCGACGGCCACTACAAGCTGACCCTTTGCGAGAAGGACCCGCCGATGCTCTTCAATATCGCCGAGGACCCGAAGGAGCTTAATAACCTGGCCAGTGACCCGGCCTATGCGGAAACGCTGAACCGGCTGACGGCGCAGGCCATGACACGCTGGAACCTTGCAAGCTTCGACGCTGCCGTGCGCGAAAGCCAGGCACGGCGATGGGTTGTTTACACCGCCCTGCGTAACGGCGCCTATTATCCCTGGGACTACCAGCCACTGCAGAAGGCCTCGGAGCGCTACATGCGCAACCACATGGATCTCAACGTGCTGGAGGAGAACCAGCGGTTTCCGCGCGGGGAATAGGGCGAACAGGATTTCGGTAGCCCATTGCCGGTTGAGGCGATAAGGTCGCGCGCATCACAAGGGAGACTATCCATGAAAATCAGCGCAAGAAACCGCCTCAAAGGCAAGGTCGTCGAAGTCACCAAGGGTGCGACGACCGCGCATGTCCGCATCGATATCGGCAACGGCTCGATCGTGACTTCCTCGATCACCAACGAGGCCGTCGACGAGCTGGGCTTGACGGTAGGATCTTCGGCCTATGCCGTCATCAAGGCATCCGACGTCATGGTCGCTGTCGACTAACGCAGTTCCAGGAAAAGCGCGCAGCGGTTTTCCGTCCGGAATTGCGTAAAACAATCTAAGCATCGCGCTTCTGGCAGTAATGCGCGGTTTCGCCGTCGCCGGTCTGGAAATCTCCGGGCTGCGGCGGCGCGATCGGTTTGAATAGAGTGCGATCCGGCTTCAGATCGAGCAGCGGCGTGCCGTCCAGGCAATCGAGGCCGCGCACCAGCAGCACGGGACCCTCGACGGCTTCCAGCTTGACGATGGACGTACCAATGGGATTGGGCCGAACGGGTGAGCGCAGCGAGAAGGTGCCATGCACCTTGCCATTGCTGGCCGGGCTTTGCAGCACGAGGTCCCGCCGAGACCGATCCAGCCAATAGAGAACTTCCAGCCGCTCGAAGACATCCACCCCCTTCAGTGCCGGCACCCAGGGTTCGAAGATCTCGATCCGGCAGATCGGGCCGTCATGCCTGCCCTGCCGTGGCGTCTCCATGCGCGATGTCCAGGGTGTGGAGATGCGGCCGATGAATGTGAGACCGGCATCCGAGGCTGCGGGCGGTTCGACAGCCACCTCGTTTTCGCGAATTTCGTTTTCCCGAACCATGAATGCCTCCCTGATCCCTGCGGTTACTTCAGGCCCTTCAGCAGGGTCGTCAGCTGATCATCGGTCAGATCGACCTGATAGAACAGCTTGTAGAACTGCTTCACGTCATCGGCAAAGTCGCTGCGGAAGAGCTTCGGATAGAGCAGCTTCTCCATCCAGCGCACGCCGAGCAGCCGATTGACGCCGGGTGGGGAATCGAACCAGCCGAAGGGCAAGGATGGCGGCACGAAGATCTTGCCATCCTTGACGGCTTTGATCGCAGCCCATTGTGGATCGCTCTTTACCGAAGCCGCGAAACTGGGGTTCTCGGCGATGATGATATCCGGATTCCAACCGACGACCTGCTGCGGCGTGACCTTGGTGAGCCCACCTTTGCCGGCGGCAGCGGCGACATTCATCGTGCCCACGGCATCGAGAATTTCGAGGTTGATAGAGCCGGAGAGCCCGGTTTCCAGACCATCGGCGCCGCGGCCGTAATAAACGCGCGGGCGCGGATCGTTCGGCAGCGTCGCCAGCTTTTCGTTCAGATCCTTGATCGCCGAATCGGCGTAGTCGGCAAGTTTGTCGGCGCGATCCTTGACGCCGATCAGGGCGCCGAGATCGCGAAGCGTATCGGCGGTGCGGGCAAAGCTGCCATCGACCAGGACATAGGGGATATGCGTTTGAGACTGCACCTTGTCGGCCAGAGCCTTGTAGGTTGGGTCGACCGTGCCGGCATCGAGGATGATGTCAGGCTTGGCATCGATGACCGCCTGCGCGCTGATCGTGCCGTCCTTGCCCGTCAGGCGCCCGATGGTGGGCAGCGCCCGCACCGATGGCAGCAGATAGGCCTTGGCGGCGTCATCGGGCGCGTGAACCCAGCCCACCAGCTTTTCAGGCGCCAGCACGTAGACCAACGCGGTTGCCGGCGGCCCGGCCACCAGAATGCGGTTGATCTTGTCCGGCACCGACACCGTGCGTCCAGCCGCATCGGTGATGATTCGCGCCTCGGCTGCGACCGGCATCAGGCCAACAAAGGCCAGAGCAAGAACCGCAAGAAATCTTATCATGAAAGCTGCTCGTTCTGATCGAGGGGACCCCGGGGCGGCACTATGGCATAGCGCTATATCGGATGGAACATCGCGAAGGCACTATTCCAAAACGAAACGCATCCGAACCGATCACGTCGGCTTGAGGCATGATTGGCCGGGCTTTCATTACATCGCATGTAATTGAGAACGGCATTCGCCCTGGAGTATCTAAAGACCATCTTCTTGCAGGAAGAGCTTTTAGCCCTTCAACGAAAGAGAGCTTTAGCCCGGCATGACGTCGATGGCCACGACGTCACTCGAACGGCAAGCTCAGGAGAATTCCATGACGACCATGTCATTCACCAAGAAAGAAGCCCCGCAATGGCTGCTCGCCTTCTGGCGGGAAATCGACGACAAGACCTTCGGCGAAGGCTTTGATTGCCTGGCGGAAGACGCCACATGCAATCTCGGCATTGCCGACTGGAAGGGGCGCGAGACCATTCGCCAGAACCTGCGCGCCTTCATCGATACCGGCTTCACGGCATTGCACGATGTCACCGAATATTGGGACGCCGGATCGCTGAAAGTGTTCAGAGGAACCGTGACCATGACCCCTAATGACCGCACCCAGCCGGTGGTCAAACCGGTCATGACGCATTTCTTCTACATGGACGAGGCAGACCCGACGAAAGTACGCCATTGGTACGGCTCGGTCGGGCCGGTCGCTTTCTCATAAGAACCGAAGCAGGCGGGGCTGCCCAATATGGCCCCGCCACATCAAACGAACGAAGCGAGGCTTTGCAGGATGAGTTCCCTTCGCGCCGAACCGAGATTGTCGAACGAGCTCGGACCGCAGCTGCGCGCATGGCGCGACACACGCGGCAAGAGCCAGCTCGAGCTCTCCCTCGATACCGGCATTTCGCAGCGGCAGATCAGCTTTATCGAAAGCGGCAGGAGTACGCCCGGCCGCCAGAATGTCCTGCGGCTCGCCGATGCCCTGGACGTGCCGTTCCGCGAGCGCAACACGCTGCTACTCGCCGCCGGCTATGCGCCGATCTACTCCGAAGGAAGCTTTGACGATCAGGAGATGCAGGGCGTCAGCAACGCACTCAAGCGCATGCTGCTTCAGCACGAGCCCTTCCCCGCCATCGTGATGGACCGCTACTGGAATGTCCTGATGACCAACAATGCGACGCTGCGCTTCTTCGGTCACTTCACCGATATGGACGCACGCCCGAAGCCGCGCAATCTCCTGCATCTGATGTTCGATCCGTTAGGCATGCGGCCCTTCATTCCGGATTGGGAGAAGACGGCCGAAAGCCTTATGGGGCGTGTTTTCCGCGAGTCGGTCGGTCGCGTCATCGACGCACGGACGAAGGAGCTTATCGATAGCCTGCTCGCCTACCCTGACGTGAACGCCGAATGGCAGACATCGCCGGCGATCGAGAATGCGCCAGTGATCCCCCTGTCCTTCGTGAAGGACGGGCATGTTCTGGAATTCTTCTCACTGGTGACGACAGTCGGAACGCCGCAGATGATCACGACCCAGGAGTTGCGGGTCGAATGCATGTTTCCGCTCGATGACGCCACGGAGACATGTTACGCCGCGCTGATGAACGCAGCCGAAGGGTGATGCCACAGGCCGATTGCCTGTGGCTGCAGTCTCCGACATCAGGCCGCCTTGACGGCGTGATATTCCTTGATGGCGACCATCTTGATAGCCGGGTAACGTTCGGCCTCGTAGCGCAGCGAGAAGCCGTCCTGTGCGAGGAAGACCGGATCGCCGTCGAGATCGCGGGCGATATCACCACGACGTGCGGTGACGAACTTTTCGAGGTCGGCGGACTGGTCAGCCGAGATCCAGCGGCAGACGGAGAAGCGCGACATTTCGAAGGAAACCGGCAGGCCATATTCGGCCATCAGCCGCTCCTTCAACACGTCGAGCTGCAGCGCGCCAACCACGCCGACGATGGCGGGAGACCCGTCTTCCGGCGAGAAGAGCTGCACGACGCCTTCTTCGGCCATCTGCTGCAGCGCTTCCTTGAGCTTCTTTGCCTTCATCGCATCTTCGAGACGAACGCGGCGCAGGATTTCCGGTGAGAAGTTCGGCACGCCCTGGAAGACGAGGGATTCGCCTTCCGTCAACGTATCACCGATGCGCAGCGTTCCATGGTTCGGGATGCCGACGACATCGCCGGCATAGGCGGTATCGGCGAGCTGGCGCTGCGAGGCGAAGAAGAACTGCGGCGCTGTGAGACCGAGCTGCTTGCCGGTGCGCGACAGCCGCGCCTTCATGCCGCGCTCCAGCTTGCCGGAGCAGATGCGGGCAAAGGCGATGCGGTCGCGGTGGTTCGGGTCCATGTTGGCCTGGATCTTGAAGACGAAGGCCGTCATCTTGTCGTCGGTGGCGTGAACCGTTCTGATATCGGCGACCTGGTCGCGCGGCGGCGGCGCGAATGCGCCGAGCGCATTGATGAGATCGCGAACACCGAAGTTGCGCAGCGCCGAGCCGAAGAAGACCGGCGTCATGTGACCTTCGAGGAAGGATTCCCGGTCGAAAGGACGGCAGGCCTCGATCGCCAGTTCCGTCTCGTCGATGAAGGCCTGACGCTCGTTTTCCGGCAACCGGTCTGCAACGGCCTGCGGGCCGTTTACCTTGGTCGCCTCGACCTCGGTATCGGAACCGCGCACGGTGTTGTCGGCAATATGATAGGAGCCGCAGAAGGTCTTGGAGCGGCCGATCGGCCAGGTGATCGGCGCCGTATCCAGCGCCAGCTTCTCTTCGACCTCATCGAGAATCTCGAAGGGATCACGGCTTTCGCGGTCCATCTTGTTGATGAAGGTGATGATCGGGATGTCGCGCATACGGCAGACTTCGAACAGCTTCAGCGTCCGCGGCTCGATACCCTTGGCGGCGTCGATGACCATGACCGCGGCGTCGACAGCCGTCAGCGTGCGATAGGTGTCGTCGGCGAAGTCTTCGTGACCGGGCGTATCGAGAATGTTGAAGACATTGCCTTCATATTCGAAGGTCATGACGGAGGTGACGACCGAGATGCCACGCTCACGCTCGATCTTCATCCAGTCGGAGCGCGTCTGCATGCGATCCTTCTTCGCCTTGACTTCGCCGGCGAGCTGAATGGCGCCGCCGAACAGCAGCAGCTTTTCGGTGAGCGTCGTCTTGCCCGCGTCCGGGTGAGCGATAATAGCGAATGTGCGGCGGCGGGAGACCGCCTCGGCTAGACTTTCGGCCATGCGTGTGAATCCTGTGAATTGCGGCCGTATCTAGCGACTCAAAGCTCCAAATGCAATTGACTCCGGCTTTCGAAGGCAAACTATTGCCGCATGACCATTCACACCGATATCACTCCGACCTTGAACCTCATTCGCCGGCCGCATGGCGAGGGCCTGGAACTGCCCGCCTACGAGACCAAGGGCGCGGCCGGTATGGACCTGCGTGCCGCCATCGACGACGGTGCGACGCTGACGATCGCACCGTGGACTCGGGTGCTCGTTCCAACAGGCTTTATCTTCGAAGTCCCCGAAGGCTTCGAGGCGCAGATCCGTCCGCGTTCTGGGCTTGCCTTCAAGCATGGCATCACCTGCCTGAACTCGCCCGGAACCATTGATAGCGACTATCGCGGCGAAGTGAAGGTGCTGCTGGCCAACCTCAGCGAGGAGCCGTTCGAGATCACCCGTGGCATGCGCATCGCGCAGATGGTGATAGCGCCGGTCATGCAGGTGCGTATCGCCGAGATTGCCGAGATCAGCGAAACTACGCGCGGAGCAGGCGGTTTCGGCTCGACCGGCGTGTGATGCCGGAGCTTGCCCAAGCGCTTGGCCTGACCCTGCGCCAGGATTATTTCGCTGATCGCGCCGCATGGTCGAGCCTCGTTGATCTGTTGCAAGACACGTTCTCGATCGACGTCAGCATTCAAGACCAATTCGGCGGCCCGGACCCGACAAGCATGCCCTTCGGCTACTTTGATAGCGAGGGGCGCTGCGTCGCCAATTTCAGCGCCTTTTCCATGCCGATGGTCATCAATGGCCGTGTCATCAAGGCAGCAGGCTATCAATCGGGTGCGGTCCGGCCAGAATGGCGCGAGCGAGGCCTCTATCGCGATCTCATGCAGCGCGCCTTTGCCCGAACTGCAGCCGAAGGCTACGAACTCGATCTCCTGCTCACCGACAAGCCGGCGCTCTATGAGCGTTACGGCTTTCGCATCCTGCCGCAACATATCTCCGTCGCGCGAGTGCCAAAGCCCCAGAAATCCGATTTGACTGCCCGGCAGCTCTCGCTGGAAACACCTGAAGATCTGCACATGGTCAAGACGCTGCTGCAAGACCGGCAGCCGGTCTCCACCCGATTTGCCGTTGTCAGGCAGATGGAGATGTTTCTGCTGAATGCCTCTTTCAACTCTGCGATCCGCCTGACGGCGCTTGCTGACGACACGGTCGTTGCGTGGACGTTCGACGGCGCCACCTTCTGGATTCTCGATGTGGTGGGGCCAGCCATCCCCTCACTGACAACCATCCTGTCTGCGCTCGACATCGAACCCGAGCGTATCGAAATCTGCTTTTCTCCGGATCGCCTGGATTGCGAGGCGTCGCTGGAGCCCTATGAGGGCTATACGATGCTGATGGTGCGCGGCAAAGCGGCGGACGATATCGCCGGACCGCTCATGCTCTCGCCGATGGCGGAATTTTAGCGCGAAAGCGGCGGCAGCCGACGCTTGACGGGCGTCGCCTTGATCATCGAGGTATTCGTCTCGGCGCGTTCCGTGATCTTGTCCAATATTCCATCGAGTTCGCCCATGGAGCGCACCACCAGCCTCCCGATGAAGCAATCATCGCCGGTGACCTTGTCGCATTCGATGAACTCCGGCGTCTCCTGAATAATCCGCTCGACCACATGCAACTGGCCGGGCAGAGGCCGGATGCGAACGATCGCCTGCAGCGGATAGCCGATGGCCTCCGGCGCGATATCGACGGTGAAGGCTGAAATAATACCCCGCTCTTCCAGCCGCCGCAGCCGTTCCGCGGCACTCGGCGACGAGAGGCCGGCTGCTTCGGCAAGCTCTTTCAAGGATATCCGCGCATTGCGCGCCAGCGACGCGAGCATCCGCTGATCGGTATCATCGAGATTCAAGGCCGCATTAGGAGCACTCATGTTATAGCCTCGTTTAATTAGGCAAGTTCGCAGGATTACCTTATTAAACTTATATCACCTGCCCCTGACCCGCAATATGATTGGCTCCGATAGATGGGAGCCAAGGCGATGAACGAGATAAAGCGCGGCACGATGGAAATGACGGCGGCGATGCTGATTTCAGGCACGATCGGCTGGTTCGTGCTGATGTCCGGGCAGGCCGTAACCGGGGTCGTCTTCTGGCGTTGCTTCTTCGGCGCGCTGACGCTGCTTATCATCTGCGCGGCCATGGGTCTGCTGCGTCCCGGCATCCTCACTCTCAAGACGTTTTCCATCGCGGTCGGCGGCGGGATCGCCATCGTCCTCAACTGGCTGCTGCTTTTCGCGGCCTATTCCCACGCTTCCATTTCCATCGCCACGACGGTCTACAATACGCAGCCCTTCATGCTGCTCGGGCTTGGCGCAATGTTCCTCGGCGAACGGATTACCTTCACCAAGCTCTTCTGGCTTGGCCTCGCCTTTGCCGGCATGGCAGTCATTGTCGAAGGCAAGCCGGCCGAAGCTGCCGGTTCGGGAAGCTATGCGATCGGCATCTTGCTTTCGCTGGGTGCGGCCTTCTTCTATGCGCTGGCGGCGATCGCCGCCAAATGGCTGAAGGGCACGCCGCCGCATCTGATCGCGCTGATCCAGGTGTCGACGGGCATCCTGATGCTGGCGCCCTTCACCAATTTCTCGGCGGCACCCCAGGATGTTGGCGGATGGTCGATCCTCGTTACCATGGGCGTCGTCCATACCGGAGTAATGTATGTGCTGCTCTACGGCGCCATCCAGAAGCTGCCGACGCATCTGACTGGCGCGCTGTCCTTCATCTATCCGATCGCCGCCATCGTCGTCGACCGCTTCGCCTTCGGCCATGTGCTCGGCGTCGCGCAGATCTTCGGTGCAATCATCATTCTCGGGGCTGCGGCCGGCATGAATCTTGGCTGGACGATCCCCCTGCCCTGGCATAGAAACATCGATCTTTCCAAGAGGACGGCCGAATGATCACCTGCTACCTGCGCTATGTCATCGACCCCTACAAGCTTGCACAGTTCGAGCATTACGCCAAGCTCTGGATTCCACTGGTCAACCGGCTGGGCGGCATGCATCACGGCTATTTCATGCCGCATGAGGGCGCCAATAACGTCGCTTTGGCGCTTTTCAGCTTCCCGAGCCTTACCGCCTATGAGGAATATCGGCTGAAAATACCCGAAGATGCGGAATGCCAGGCCGCCCTTGCCTATGGCGAGGAAACACGCTGCATCATCAGCTACGAGCGCAGCTTCATGCGGCCGGTATTCTAAGGTTATTGAGCCGGATTCGGACAGACTTCGGAGCGACCGTCGAGGCCTTCGGCCATCTTTTCGAATGTCGCCGTCGATCCGGCCTTGCTCCCGCCGATGCGCAGCACATAGAGGCTGTCGAAATCCTTGCCATGCCATTTCGGCACGGCCTTCGCATTACCGCCGTTCTCGCTCATCAGCTGACGGGCGAGATCGACGATCTGCTTGTGCTCCCACGCGACGAAGATCAGTTTGCCGGCATAATCCGGCTTCTTCAGCTCGGATTTCAGATCGTCGATATCCTCATAACCGAAGCTGGTATCGACAGGCAGCCCGAGCGCAATGGCAGTCGGCTCGATGGTCGCAAGCGGCCGGATATAATCGTAGGAAGTGCCGGAATCCTTCTTCCGCTTCGATGGATCAGGCGCGAAGATCGCCGCCGGCTTGCCGAAGAGTTTTGTCAGCACCGGTGGTAAAGCCAGCGCTCGGTTGAGGCCCTGGCAGCTCAATTGGCCAAGACCCGCCTCGGGCTTTTCGCCATGGCGCATGAAGACGATCGTCTGCGTGCCCGTCTCCGCCGCCGAAGCGGCGCTCCAGAGCGATGCGAGTGCCAGAAGGCTGGTGGCGAGCGGCAGCGAAGCGCTCCGCATCACCGCTGGGCCTCGAAAGCCATGCGCACGGCGAGCCCGGCCAGCACAGTGCCCATCAGCCAGCGCTGCACCAGCGCGAAGGACGGGCGGCGGGTGAGGAACATCGCGATCCAGCCAGCACTCAGCGCGAAGATGGCATTGAATGTCACGCTGATGATGATCTGCGCAAAACCGAGAACGAGCGATTGAGTAAAGACGCTGCCGGCGACGGGATCGATGAACTGCGGCAGCAACGACAAATAAAGGATTGCGACCTTCGGATTGAGCAGGCTGGTGACCAGCCCCATGGTGAAGAGCCGGCGCGTGCTATCCTTCGGCAGCTCGCGCACCTGAAAGGCGGAACGGCCGCCAGGCTTCAGCGCATTCCAGGCAAGCCAGGCGAGATAGGCCGCACCCGCAAGCCGCAGCGCATCATAGGCGAAGGGAACGGCAAAGACGAAGGCGGTGATACCGAGCGCGGCCGAGAACATGTAGAAGAGGAAGCCGCAGGCGACGCCGCCGAGCGAGATCAGGCCCGCCGCCGGCCCCTGCGAGATCGAACGCGACACCAGATAGATCATATTCGGCCCGGGTGTCAGCACCATGCCGAGAGCGATCAGGGCAAAGGCGATCATGCTGGTCAGATGCGGCATAGAGCCTCCGGCGGGAAAAGGGCTTCAGAAGGAAATTTCGGTGGACGCGACCAGCTTGATTTCATGCGGCCCGGCATCGAAGCCGTCAAGCAGCATATTGTGATGGGTGACAATGTCTTCGAAGCTCAGCCGGCCCATATCCGCCGTGGTGTGCCCGTCCGCAATCAACGTCACGTCGAAGCCCAGCGAAACGGCGCGCCGCACAGTCGTATCCACGCAGAATTGCGTCATGCAGCCGCCGACGATGAGATGGGTGATACCCCGCGCCCGCAGCCGCGCCTCCAGATCCGTCTCGAAGAAGGAATCGCAGCTTGTCTTATGCACGACGACATCGCCGGCTTCGGGCGCGATTTCCCGGCGCAGCTGCCAGCCCTCGCTGCGCTTGACCAGCCGATGCCCCGGCGCGCCGTCATGCTGGACGATAAAGGCCGGAATGCCGGCTGCGCGGGCGCTGTGTTTCAGCGCCGCAAGCTTGGCGATAACAGCCTCGAGCGCGGCATCAATGGCCGGTTGACGCTCCGGTTTCCCGAGGCCTGTCAGGATGGAATTCTGAAGATCGATCAGGAGCAATGCGGAAGACATGATATCCTTGGGCAAAGCAGTTTCGACGCGCCGTTAACGCCTTGGTAATATGTTCGCGGCGCCGGCGCAATCGCTTGAAAACGCAGAAGTGGTGCGATAGAGCGAATACCATCTCAGGAGGAAAGCTTCATGACGCTCGCGGCCCTGTTTGCCTATTGCGGCGCTCTCTTCATCGCCGCCGCCATCCCCGGTCCAGGCATTACGGCGATCGTGGCGCGGGCGCTTGGCTCCGGCTTTCGCGAGACCTTCTTCATGGGCCTCGGTCTCGTGCTCGGCGACACGATCTACCTGACTGCCGTGATCCTCGGCCTCGCCTTCGTGGTGCAGACCTTCACCGAGGTCTTCATCGTCATCAAGATCGCCGGTGCGCTCTATCTCGGCTACATCGCCTGGAAGCTCTGGACGGCGGGCCTGCTTGCGGCCGATATCGCGGCCAAGAAATCCAACGGCGCCAGCATGTCCTTCCTCTCGGGCCTGCTTGTCACGCTCGGCAATCCGAAGACCATGCTTTTCTACGTCGCGCTGGTGCCGACGCTGATCGATATCGGCAGCATTGGCCTGCGCGAATACGCAACCCTGGTGGCAGCGACTTTCGTCATTCTTCTGATCGTTCTCGTGCCCTATATGCTGCTGGCGTCGCGGGCGCGCACCTTTCTCAAGAAGCCGAGGGCGCTGCAGATCCTGAACCGGGTCGCCGCCAGCATCCTCGCCGCCACCGCCGCCTTCATCGCAGCGCGCGCCGCCTGAAAAAAACATTCTCAACAAAGGCGATTGGGAGATTCTTTTCTCACGCACCTTGCGCGGCGAACGTGTGCACACTCTGGTTTCCGCAGCCGTTTGATCCTATTGTCATTGCATAAATCCAATATAGGGAGAGCTACCCATGTCCGACACCCGCAAACCCGGCCGCGGCCGCGTCTATGCCTCGATCACCGAGACCATCGGCGATACGCCGATCGTCCGCCTCGACAAGCTGGCGAAGGAGAAGGGCGTCAAGGCCAACCTCTTGGCAAAGCTCGAATTCTTCAACCCCATCGCGTCCGTGAAGGATCGTATCGGCGTCGCCATGATCGAGAGCCTGGAAACCCAGGGCAAGATCGCTCCCGGCCGGACCGTGCTGATCGAGCCGACCTCAGGCAACACAGGCATTGCGCTTGCCTTTGCCGCAGCCGCCAAAGGCTACCGGCTGATCCTTACCATGCCGGAGACCATGTCGATCGAGCGTCGCAAGATGCTGGCGCTGCTCGGCGCCGAGCTGGTGCTGACCGAGGGACCGAAGGGCATGAAGGGAGCGATTGCCAAGGCCGAAGAACTGGCCGCGTCGCTGCCGGATGCCATCATTCCGCAGCAGTTCGAAAATCCCGCCAATCCGGAAATCCATCGCAAGACGACGGCTGAGGAAATCTGGAACGATACCGACGGCAAGGTCGACATCTTCGTTTCCGGCATCGGCACCGGCGGAACGATCACCGGCGTCGGCCAGGTGCTGAAGGCCCGCAAGCCAGACATCAAGGTCATCGCCGTCGAGCCGACGGATTCGCCGGTTCTTTCGGGCGGCAATCCCGGCCCGCACAAGATCCAGGGCATCGGTGCCGGCTTCGCGCCGAAGGTTCTCGATACGCATGTCTATGACGAGGTAATCACCGTCAGCAATGACGAGGCGTTTCAACAGGCCCGGCTCGTCGCAAAGCTCGAAGGCGTGCCTGTTGGTATTTCCTCCGGCGCGGCGCTGACGGCAGCCATCAAGATTGGCCAGCGTCCCGAAAACGAAGGCAAGACCATCGTCGTCATCATCCCCTCCTTCGCCGAGCGCTATCTGTCGACGGCGCTGTTCGAAGGCCTTGGCGGCTGAAATGAGCTGCAATAAATTGATTGAGAAAGGGGTGCTGCGGCGCCCCTTTTTTGTTCGGACAAGCCGAAGACAGCACCGTGCCACCTCAGCTCCGGATTTTCAGGCATGCGCGGCCAGCCGCTCGCCGGCGATGCGATAGGAGATGGCTTCAGCAAGGTGGATGCGCCCAACGGTTGGTTTATCGTCCAGATCGGCAAGCGTTCGCGCGACCTTGAGGATGCGATGATAGCCACGGGCGGAGAATTTCATTTTCTCGGCGGCATCACGCAGCAGCTGTAGGCCTGATGCATCCGGCTCGGCGATGGTTTCGATCATCGCGGTCGAGCAGCGGGCGTTGGTGGTGATCTCCATCATGCCAGCCCGTTCGAAACGCTCCCGCTGCCGTTCGCGGGCACGGGCGACACGCAAAGCAACATCGGCGCTGCTTTCCGAGGCCGTTGGCCGGATGAGATCAGCGGCGGAGACCGCCGGCACATCGATGCGGATATCGATACGATCGAGCAGCGGGCCGGAAATGCGACCTTGATAATCGCTCGCGCAGCGCGGCCCACGGGCGCAGGTGTGCCCCGGCTCGCCAGCCATGCCGCAGCGGCACGGGTTCATCGCCGCCACGAGTTGGATACCGGCCGGATAGGCGACGCGATGATTTGCTCTGGCGATAACACACTCGCCGGTTTCGAGCGGCTGACGCAGCGCATCGAGCGCCTGCGGTGAAAACTCCGGCAGCTCGTCGAGGAAGAGAATGCCGTGATGGGCGAGCGACACCTCGCCAGGCCGCGCGCGCAGACCGCCGCCGACCAGCGCCGCCATGGTGGCCGAATGATGCGGCGCGCGATAGGGCCGCCGGTCGGAGAGCTTGCCGCCCGAAAGCTGGCCGGCGATCGAATGGATCATCGACACTTCAAGCAGCTCGTTCGTCGACAAGGGCGGCAGGATCGATGGCAGGCGCGAGGCGAGCATCGACTTGCCGGAGCCAGGAGGCCCGACGAAAAGAAGATTGTGCCCGCCGGCCGCCGCCACTTCCAGGGCGCGCTTGGCGCTTTCCTGCCCCTTGATATCGGCAAGATCGGGCAGATTGGCAGCACTCGCGCGAACGGAGGGCTCCGGCCGTGACAGGACCTGCGTACCACGGAAATGATTGGCGAGCGCGATCAGGCTGCGCGGCGCCAGAATGTCCATCTCCTTGCCGGCCCAGGCAGCTTCCGGCCCGCTTTCGGCCGGGCAGATCAGGCCCTTGCCCGCAGCGTTGGCGGCGATCGCCGCGGGAAGCGCGCCGGCAACAGGCGCAATCGTGCCATCGAGATTGAGCTCGCCGATAACGGTGTAGGACGACAGGGCATCGGCAGGGATCGCGCCGAGCGCCGCCATCAGGCCGAGCGCGATGGCAAGGTCGAAATGGCTACCTTCTTTCGGCAGATCCGCCGGCGCAAGATTGACTGTCACTTTCTTTGGCGGCAGCGCAAGGCCGGAAGCGTGCAGCGCTGCCTGAACCCTTTCCCGGCTCTCTGCGACAGCCTTGTCCGGCAGACCGACGATATGCATCAGCACCTTGCCGGGCGCGATCATAACCTGCACTTCGACGGGTACGCCCTCAATGCCCTGAAACGCCACCGTACTGACGCGCGCTACCATGCCCTATCCCCTGTCGCGGAACCCGTTTGCCGTTACGTGCCCCGATCAGCAAACTTCGGGTTGCAATCTGGCACAAGACAAGGAATGAAACAAGAACAATAAATGAACAGAAGCTTCTCTCAGTCATGCCGAAATCATCGACATGACTGAGTGCGCATTATTGTCCAGCTGGAAGCGTGGTCGAGAACAGCCGATCAGGCCCGCTTGGCCTCGATCGCATCCCAGAGCAGGCTGGCGATGTCGGCGCCGCCGAAGCGCTTCACTTCGCGGATGCCGGTCGGCGACGTCACGTTGATCTCGGTCATGTAGTCGCCGATGACGTCGATGCCGACGAGCAGGAAGCCACGCTCCTTCAGCGCGGGGCCGATGCGGGCGCAGATTTCCTTTTCGCGCGCCGTCAGATCGGTCGCTTCGGCACGGCCGCCGACATGCATGTTGGAGCGGGCGTCATGCTCGGCCGGTACGCGGTTGATCGCGCCGACGGCCTCACCATCGACGAGGATGATGCGCTTGTCACCCTTGCGCACGTCAGGCAGATATTGCTGTGCGATGAACGGCTCGCGGAAGAGCTGGCCGAACATTTCGAGTAGCGACGAGAGATTGCGGTCGTCGCGCGTCGAATGGAAAACGCCAGCGCCGCCATTGCCGTAAAGCGGTTTCAGGATGATATCGCCCATCTCCTCACGGAAGCGGCGGATTTCGCCGGCATCGCGGGTGATCAGCGTCTTCGGCATGAGATCGGCAAATTCGGTGACGAAGATCTTTTCGGGCGAGTTGCGCACCCAGGCCGGATCGTTGACGACGAGCGTCTTCGGGTGGATGCGTTCGAGCAGATGCGTCGAGGTGATGTAGGCCATGTCGAATGGCGGGTCCTGGCGCAGCAGCACCACGTCCATGGTCGAGAGGTCGACGCGCTCGGCCTCGCCGAGCTCGAAGTGATTGCCCTTCACATCGCGCAGGATCATCGGTTCGACGGAGGCATAGATCTTGCCGTCGCGCATGCTCAGCCGCTCGGGCGTATAGTGGAAGAGCTTGTAGCCGCGGTTCTGCGCCTCGAGGCTCATGGCGAAGGTCGAGTCGCCCGCAATGTTGATGCTCCGGACATGGTCCATCTGGACCGCAACATTCTTGATACCAGCCATAGTCAGCCCTCGCTCGAATTTGCGGACAGATGTAGGTCGGCCCGCCTGCAAACGCAACGGCTATTCAATCGCTTCCGTGGAGCTGTGCGGCACTCAGGCGGCAAGGCCCTGCGTGTTGCCTTGCCGGACGAGGTTGCGCAGACGATAAGCCATGGTCAAAGGCTTCGGGAACGGCTTGCGCAGGAAGGCGACCTTGCGCAGATAGCGGTCGATGCGCCATGTCGCCCAGGTGCCGCCGGCGAAATAGGCGACATCGCCGGCATGCAGCGTGCGCTCGACACCGTCTTCCGTGGTGATGTGAACCTCGCCTTCGAGGATCATCACCGTTTCATCCCAGCCGAAATACCAGCGGAATTCGCCTGCGGTGCAATCCCACAGCGCAGTCATCGCGGCATCGTCCTGTCCGCGCGAGTGCTCGGCGATACGGGCAACCGGATCGCCCGACAATATCCAGGAGCGTTCGATCGGCGACGGCTTCATTTCCATCTCGTCGCTGGCGCCCGCCACGAAATTCTTCGACGGCGACATCGCAACAACGACCGGGACGGCACGCGCGGCAAAGGCCGCCATGCTCGCCAACATCAGTTTCAAGACCATGCAATCCCCCAAATTCCATGCGCGTCTACGATCTCATCGCATGGAAGGAGTAACGGCACGGTTCATCAAACCGAACGCATTTTAACGATTGCAGCGATTAAAGCGCATCGCGATCTTTCAGATTCGCTTCTCGCGCTTTAACCCTTTGATTTCATGCATGTCGTTGTCGCAAAACCGCCGCACACTTTTGCGCGACATGCACTAGGCGGAAAAACCTTCGATCGTGCAGACGATCATGTCGTGATCGGAGAGCGGCTTGCCCTCTCCGTTGAGAGAGGAAACGAGGTGGCTCTCGCCGATCTTCAGGCCGCGGGCGATGAACCAGTCGAGCTTCATGGCGCGATCGGGAAAGCGCGTGATCAGGCTCGGGCGCGTGCTTGTCTGGTCGAGCGGGCCGCCGTGGCATTCGAAGCCTCGACCCTCGGCCATGGCGAACAGCGTATCGGTCGCGTAATCGCCGCCGGTGTGGTTGCCGGTGTTGAGATCGCCGCCGATCAGGATCGGCAGGCCGGGCGCGAAGGCCTCGACCGCATCGATCAACGCCGCCATTTGACGCTCGCGATAGGCAGCGGTCGCCACACTTTCGAGATGAACGGAAACGGCAACCATCGGGCCGGCCTTCGTCTCGACGATGGCGCCGACGGCGCAGCGATCGCCGATGCGCGGCTGCTCGTTGCTGTCGTTGAACCAGACGGCCTCGCCCGGCAGGCGGATCAGGAACGCATCCTTCAGAGCGACCGAGGCCATCAGCGCATTGCCGTGAAAGCCCTTCTCATTGAAATCATCGCGGCAGTAGGAGCGCTCGATTTCCGAACCGAGGCTGAGCTCCAGGAACTCGACGCCATAGGCATGGTTCATGCCGAGTTCGCCGGCGACGATAGCGGTGGGGTCGCGCTGCTCGGTGCGGGCCATGCCCAGATCCATTTCCGACAGCAGAATAAGCGGCGCTCCGGTTTCCCGCAGCTTGGCCGCGCTCTCCTCGGGAAACAGGCAGCGCTCGAGGTTCCAGGCGGCGACCGTGAACGGGAAGACCAAGGCCTCGACCTGCGCATCCGCCCCGTCGATGCGCACCGTATTCAGGCAGGCAAGCGATGCGAGCTTCGCGGCATGAACGGTGGGGATCTTTTCGAGAGAGACGAAGCTCTTGCGCTCTTCCTGCGAGGGAACGGTGAAGGCGGAAACGGTATTGCGGATCATGGTGAAGCCTGTCGAAATGAGGAGCGCCGGCGAAAAAGCCGCGAGTGCTGGTTGCCCGGCAATAGGCTGATTTTGTGACGGTCCTGTAACGCCTCAGTCAAAACGCATCGGGAAAATGCTGCGGCCAGCGGCCGGGCAGCATGGCGACGATATCATAGCGCTGCGAGAGGCGGGCGAAATCCGGCTGGCGGGCAAGCCAGAGATCGCTTGCGGCACGGATTCGCCTTTGCGAAGAGACGGAAACGGCGTCGATCGCCTCCTGCGCGCCGCGCCGCGACTTGACCTCGACGAAGACGGCGAGATCGCCCTTGCGGGCGACGATATCGATTTCACCAAGCTTGGTGCGGTGGCGGATCGCCAGGATGCGATAGCCCTTGAGCATCAGGAAGGCTGCGGCGAGATATTCGGCGATATGCCCGCGCCGCCAGGCCTTTTGCCGTTTCCGCGTCTCGCCTGTCTCAGGCCTCGGATCAAGCATGGCGCTCCTTCATATCGAGCAGGCGCTGATACAGCTCCTTGCGCGGCAGGCCGGTGAGGCGTGCAGCCTCGGTCGCGGCCTTGGCGGTCGGCATTGTCCCTGAGAGATCGGCCAGGATCGCATCGACATCGGCCTCCGCCGTGACGCTTTCGGCGGGCGGACCGACGAGCCAGACGATTTCGCCCTTCACATTGTCGACGGCATCATAGAATGCGGCGAGTTCGGACAATGTGCCGCGTCGGAATTCCTCGAAGGTCTTCGTCAGCTCGCGGCAGACGGCACCTGCGCGCTCGCCCCCAAGCACATCGGCGGCGGCGGCAAGGGTTGCGGCGATGCGATGCGGCGATTCAAAGAAGATGAGAGTGGCAGGCACGGCTGCCAGCTCGGCCAGCCGGTCCCGCCGGCCTTTATCCTTGGCCGGCAGGAAACCGGCGAAGAAGAAGGCGTCGTTCGGAAGACCGGAGCCGACAAGGGCTGCGAGCGGCGCCGAGGCGCCGGGGATCGGAACGACCTTGTAGCCCGCCTCGATCGCCTGCACCGCCAGCCGGTAGCCGGGATCGGAGACGAGCGGCGTGCCGGCATCCGACACCAGCGCCACCGAGCGGCCGGCCTCCAACGCCTGCAGCAGCCGCGGACCGGCCTCATCGGCATTGTATTCGTGATAGGCATAGGGCTTGTTCTGGATGCCATAGCGGTCGAGCAGAACGCGGGTGACGCGCGTGTCCTCGCAGGCGAGCACATCGGCGCCGGCGAGCGTTTCCAGCGCCCTCAGCGTGATGTCGCCGAGATTGCCGATGGGTGTCGCGACGAGATAGAGCGCCGGTTCGAGGGGGCGGGCCGGAATCTGATTGTTATGCAGGCGGAAACTGCGCGCTCCGCCGCTCAATTGGTCTTCGTTCATGCCGGTCCTGAATTCGCTTGGGATAAGCAGCCTTTATGGGCGAGGCGCGCACGGACGGCAAGAGCGGTGCAATTCCTGTGGAGCATTGTCGACGAAATGTCGAATTGGCCCTTGGCAATTGATCCATGCCTCTTGCATTCAGAGGGAGAAGTCTGCCAAGTTGCCTGTCCAATCTTTCGGGCCTCGTCCGAAAACATGTCGCTCGGGCGCCTCGGGCCGCCCGGCAAGTCACGGTCGAAAGCGGTAGCATCCATGCGTATAACAATTGAGCGGTCGAACCTCCTGAAGTCGCTGAACCACGTACATCGCGTGGTCGAGCGCCGCAACACGATCCCGATCCTGTCCAACGTGCTTCTGAAGGCCGATGGCACGAACCTCGACATGAAGGCGACCGACCTCGACCTCGAAATCACCGAGGCAACGCCCGCCAATGTCGAGCAGGCCGGCGCCACCACGGTTCCCGCTCATCTGCTCTACGACATCGTGCGCAAACTGTCCGACGGCTCGGAAGTGCTGCTGGCCACCAATGCCGACGGCAGCTCGATGACGGTCGCCTCCGGCCGCTCGAAGTTCTCGCTGCAATGCCTGCCGGAATCCGATTTCCCGGATCTCACCGCCGGCAGCTTCAGCCACTCCTTCAAGCTGAAGGCGGCCGATCTGAAGATGCTGATCGACCGGACGCAGTTCGCGATCTCCACCGAGGAGACCCGCTATTATCTCAACGGCATCTTCTTCCACACGATCGAAAGCGATGGTGACCTGAAGCTTCGGGCAGTCGCCACCGACGGCCATCGCCTGGCCCGCGCCGATGTTACCGCCCCCTCGGGCTCGGAAGGCATGCCCGGCATCATCATTCCGCGCAAGACGGTCGGCGAACTTCAAAAGCTGGTGGATTCGCCGGACGCGGTCGTCACGGTCGAAGTGTCCGACGCCAAGATCCGTCTGACGATCGGCTCCATCGTCATGACGTCGAAGCTGATCGATGGCACCTTCCCGGACTATCAGCGAGTCATCCCGGCCAACAACGACAAGGAAATGCGCGTCGATTGTCAGACCTTCGCCCAGGCCGTCGACCGCGTATCGACGATCTCTTCCGAGCGCGGCCGCGCCGTGAAGCTCGCTCTGTCCGACGGCCAGCTGCTGCTGACGGTCAACAACCCGGATTCGGGCAGCGCGACCGAAGAAGTCGCCGTCGGCTATGAGATGGACCCGATGGAAATCGGCTTCAATGCGAAGTATCTCCTCGATATCACCGCGCAGCTTTCGGGCGATTCCGCTGTGTTCCTGCTGGCCGATGCCGGCTCGCCGACGCTCATCCGCGACACGGCCGGCGACGACGCGCTCTATGTGCTGATGCCGATGCGCGTGTAGAGCATGATGCCGAAAAGTGTGAGCGGTTTTCGGACAACATCATGCTCCACTTCTTTGATTCCAGAGCCGGATGATTTTAGGTCGAACAGACCTAAAATCATCCGGCTCTGGCGAAACCAAAGCGCCCTTTGATGCGTTCATACAACGCAGGGGCGCTTTTATTTGGTCCTTTGTCGATTGCGACATTTTCTCTTGTTATTGCGTCATCCCGTTGCAAGATCCTAGAGAAGCGGTATGTAAGTCGCGACGGTAACATCTGGTGGGGGGAGAGCATGGCGCTGCGTCTCAAGGAACGGCTGGGCAAGAAGTTCGACGAGGAGATTCGTTTCTTCAAAGGCATGATGCAGGGACCAAAGACCGTCGGGTCGATCGTTCCCACCTCGTCGATCACGGCCCGCAAGATGGCTGGTGTCATCAACACCCAATCCGGCCTGCCAGTGTTGGAACTCGGACCGGGAACCGGGGCGATCACCAAGGCGATCCTCGGACGCGGCATCGAACCGGAGAACTTGGTCGCCATCGAATATTCGACCGATTTCTACAATCATCTCGTACGCCGTTACCCTGGCGTCAACTTCATCAATGGCGATGCCTTCGATCTCGATACGACGCTCGGCGTGCTGCGCGGACAGACCTTCGATTGCGTCGTCTCAGGCATTCCGCTCCTCAATTTCCCGATGAAGGCGCGCGTCGCCTTACTGGAAAGCCTTTTGGACCGCATGCCGCCCGGTCGGCCCATGGTGCAGATTTCCTATGGACCGGTTTCACCGATCATCGCCAAGCCGGATCGCTACCATATCCGCCACTACGACTTCATCGTCCGCAACATTCCGCCGGCCCAGCTCTGGGTCTATAGCCGCGGCTGAGGCAATCGCTGGGACAATCCATGTATGCTCTTTATATTACGCACCCGCAGGTGCGCATCGATCCGGATGTGCCGGTGCCGCAATGGGGCTTGTCCGACATTGGAGCCGGGCGGGCGCGACTGGCGGCAAGCCGCCCCTGGGCGCGAGAGCTTGGCCTCATTATTTCCAGCGGCGAGCGCAAGGCGATCGAAACGGCCGAGGCTTTGGCCGCGGCAAGCGGCGCACCGATCGAGATCATCGAGGCCACGCACGAAAATGACCGCAGCGCCACGGGCTTTCTGGCTCCGCCGGAGTTCGAGAAGGCAGCCGACTGGTTCTTCGCCAATCCACATGAAAGCTTCAAGGGCTGGGAACGCGCCATCGACGCGCAGGCGAGAATCGTCTCCAACGTCGAGGCCGTTCTTGCGCGGCACGATCCAGAAGTACCCATCGCCTTCGTCGGTCATGGCGGCGTCGGCACGCTGCTGAAATGCCATCTGGAGGGAAAGCCGATCGCGCGGCAGGGCGACCAGCCGCCGGGCGGCGGCAATCTTTTCTGTTTCGATCTTGCGAAGCGCGTCGTCTCATGCGACTGGACACCCATGGAAGACTGGATGGGATGGGCTTGATATGACCGCACGCGACCGCTTGATCGTTGGATTGGATGTTCCAAACCTTCAGGAGGCCGAGAAAGTGGTCAGCGCCCTCGGCGACGATATCCTCTATTACAAGATCGGCTATCAGCTCGCCTTCGCCGGCGGCCTGGAATTCGCCCGCGATCTTGCCGCCAGCGGCAAGAAGATCTTTCTCGACATGAAGCTGCTCGACATCGACAACACGGTGGCCTCCGGTGTGGAGAACATCGTCAAGATGGGCATGTCGATGCTGACGCTGCACGCCTATCCGAAGGCGATGAAGGCGGCCGTCGAGGCGGCCAAGGGGTCCGATCTCTGCCTGCTCGGCGTCACGGTGCTGACCTCGATGGACGAAGAGGATCTCATCTCCGCTGGCTATGAATACGATCCGCATACGCTGGTACTGCGCCGGGCTGAACAGGCGCATCTCGCCGGCATGGGCGGCATCGTCTGCTCGGCCGAGGAGTCCGCCGCCGTCCGCAAGATCATCGGCCCTGACATGGCGCTGGTGACCCCCGGCATCCGCCCGGCCGGCAGCGATAAGGGCGACCAGAAGCGGGTGATGACGCCGGCCGATGCCATCAAGGCCGGATCGAGCCACCTCGTCGTCGCCCGACCGATCGTCAAGTCGGCCGATCCGAAGGAGGCCGCCCGCGCCATCCTCGCCGAGATCGACGCAGCACTCTAAACGACCAGAACAAGCAGGGAGGAAAACATGGCAAAGGGATATTGGATCGCGCGCGTGGATGTCCGCGACCCCGAACGCTACAAGGACTACGTTGCCGCCGCGAAGCCTGCCTTCGAGAAATATGGCGCGAATTTCCTTGCGCGTGGCGGAGCGTTTACCCCGCTTGAAGGACAGGCGCGCGGCCGCAATGTCGTCATCGAGTTTCCGTCGCTGCAACATGCCGTCGATTGCTACAACTCGCCGGAATACCAGATCGCGGCCAAAATCCGTCAGCAAGTGGCTGATGCTGAAATGGTCGTCGTCAAAGGGGTTTAAACCCTTTGAAAAGCCGACGCTGCAATGCAGCGCGATAGCACTTCACCTCGGCGCTCGGATCGGCTAAGACGAAACCAGATAAGCCCAATCCAAGCCTTTCGAGGAGCCTGCCATGACCCTGTCCAACCTCCCGCCGCTCGTCACCGTGTTCGGAGGATCAGGTTTCATCGGGCGGCACGTCGTGCGTGCGCTTGCCAAGCGCGGCTATCGCATCCGTGTCGCCGTTCGCCGTCCCGATCTTGCCGGTTTCCTGCAGCCACTCGGCAATCTCGGCCAGATTTCGATCGTCCAGGCCAATGTGCGCTATCGTAACTCCATCGACCGCGCCGTCGAAGGCGCCCAGCATGTCGTCAACTGCGTCGGCATTCTCGCCGAAAGCGGTCGCAACACCTTCGATGCCGTGCAGGAATTCGGCGCCAAGGCGATTGCGGAAGCCGCCCGGGGCGTCGGCGCGTCTCTGACGCATATTTCGGCACTCAGCGCCGATGCCAACTCGCCTTCGGCCTATGCGCGCACCAAGGCTCGCGCCGAAACCGCAATCCTGTCGATCAAGCCGGATGCAATCATCCTGCGTCCCTCGATCGTCTTTGGTCCGGAAGACGAGTTCTTCAACAAGTTTGCCGACATGTCGCGCACGGCGCCGTTCCTGCCGCTGATCGGCGGCGGCAAGACGAAGTTCCAGCCCGTCTATGTCGAGGATATCGCCGAATCGGTTGCCCGCAGCGTCGATGGCAAGCTGAAGGCCGGAACGACCTATGAGCTCGGTGGCCCGGAAGTGCTGTCCTTCCGCGAGTGTCTCGAGACGACGCTCTCCGTCATCAGCCGCAAGAAGGCGCTCGTCTCCATCCCCTTCGGCCTTGCCTCGCTGATCGGCTCTGTTGCCTCGCTGGTGCCGCTCATCAAGCCGCCGATCACCGCCGACCAGGTAACGCTTTTGAAGAGCGACAATGTCGTTTCCAAGCAGGCGGAAGCGGAAGGACGCACCTTGAAGGGCATCGGCCTGCTGCCGACGCTGCTCGTTTCCGTGCTGCCGTCTTATCTGGTGCGCTACCGCCCGCAGGGTCAGTTCACAGGCTCCGGCAAAGCCGCCTGACGATTCGGCTACTCTACGAAATTCTTGCGCCGCCCGGTTTCTCCGAGCGGCGTTTTTTATTGCCCTACGAAGACAGAATCGTACTTTAAGGCGCTGGCAAAGCCCCGCCATTCACAGCTTGGCGTTGCTCAAAAGACGCACTCCGGAAATAGTAGCATTAACGTCAAATTTAATATGAACATTTATTGCTATTGCTCATCTCACTGACTAACACAGCCGCGCGTCTCAGGCTTGGACAACAAACCGGTCGGTGGCGCGCTTCACACTTCTGCGGAAAGGCATTCTTCGATGGGCAAGTCTATCGCGCTTCTGTTTGCGTGCGCGGCACTGGTGATTCTCGCAGGCTCCTTCGTGGCTCGCGGCAGCATCGCTTCGATCAAGGGCGAATGTGCGCCGACCTACGGCGTCGACCCCTGCACGACGGGTTCCATCGACGCGTCCTCCCCGAACTGATCGGGCATGAAAAAGGCCGGTTTTCACCGGCCTCACTTTTTCCAGGATTGCAGCACGGGCGATCGGCCTCAGCCGAAATAGAGCCCGATCAGGCCGACCGTGCCGACGGCAATGCGCCACCATGCGAAGGGGGCGTAGCCACGGCGCGACACGAAGTCGAGCAGCGCGCGCACCACAAGCAGCGCCGAGATGAAGGCCATGACGAAGCCGATAACGATCAGCTGACCATCGGCCATGCTGAGATCATGGCGGCTCTTCCACAAATCCAGCGTGAAGGCACCGACCATTGTCGGCATGGCGAGGAAGAAGGAAAATTCCGCGGCCGAACGCTTGTCGGCGCCAAGCAGCAGCGCGCCGACGATGGTCGAACCGGAGCGCGACGTTCCCGGAATCATGGCCAGGCACTGGAAGAAGCCGATCTTGACCGCCATCGGCCAGGAAAACTCATAGGCGCTGGTGTATTTCGGCTTGAACTGGATCTTGTCGACGACAAGGAGAACGATGCCGCCGAGGATCAGCGAGATACAGATCACCAGCGGCGAGTTAAACAGCACGGTCTTGATGAAATCATGCGCCAGCGCGCCGATGACGGCAGCCGGCAGAAAGCCGAACAGGACGGCCAGAACGAAGTGCCGGGCCTTGACGCTGACGGGGAGCGCTTTGGCGATCTGGACGAGGCGATTGAAATAGACGAGCAGAATGGCGAGAATCGCGCCGAGCTGGATCAAAACTTCAAAAGTGCCGGCCGATTTGAAGCCGAGAAAATGTCCGAGCAATATCAGATGGCCCGTCGAGGAGACCGGAATGAACTCCGTAAGCCCCTCCACAAGGCCTAAAACCAACGCGATAATAATTTGTTCAGCCATATCGTGTCCTTTGTCTAACGGCAGGGCGGCCCGATTCGCTTGTGCAAACTAGGCCAAGATCCTATAGCTTCAACCGATGACAAATGACTAGGGCCGCAAAATCGCGACCCAAAAGACTCCATAGCATCAATCAGAAACACCCGAGTACCAATGCCGACGCTGTATCATCACCCAATGTCATCTTCCTCCCGGTTCGTTCGTCTGATCCTGACGGAATATGGCTATCAGACGGAGCTGATCGAGGAACAGACCTGGGAAAAGCGACGCGATTTCCTGGCGCTGAACCCTGCCGGCACCCTGCCTGTCTATGTCGATGACAGCATGCGGGCGCTCTGTGGCGCCTCGGTCATTTCCGAATATCTCGACGAGACCCATGGCGTCTTGAAGCGCGACCGCCGGCTTCTCGCCGAAGATCCGTTCCAGCGCGCTGAAATCCGCCGGCTGACGGAATGGTTCATGCAGAAGATGGAGCAGGATGTGACCCGGCCGCTGACGCGCGAACGCGTCTTCAAGCTGCAGATGACCGCTGAACAGGGCGGCGGTGCTCCCGATTCCAAGGTCATGCGCATGGCGCGCGGCAATATCCGTCAGCACATGAAATATCTGTCCTGGCTGGCGGGTTCGCGGCAGTGGCTGGCCGGCGAGCGGCTGAGCTATGCCGATCTTGCCGCTGCGGCCTCGGTTTCCGTGCTAGATTATCTGGGCGAGATCGACTGGACGGAATCGCCGGTCGCCAAGGAATGGTATCAGCGGCTGAAGTCGCGCCCGTCCTTCCGGCCGCTCCTGGCGGAGCGCGTGCGTGGTGTCACCCCGGTCTCGCACTATGCCGATCTGGATTTCTGACGAGGGCTTGATATGCCCGATGATCGCGAAACGGAAAGAGCTAACAAGCGCCGGAAAGCATTGACCGCGTTCCTGCGGGAAGAAGCGCGCGCCCAAGGTTTCGATCTCTGTCGCATCACCAAACCCGACGCTATCCCCGAGGCTCCTGTCAGGCTCGGTCAGTTTCTGGACAAGGGCCATCACGGCACCATGGGCTGGATGGCGGAGACACGCGACCGCAGAGGCGATCCGCGCGTGCTCTGGAGCGAGACGCGCTCCATCGTCGTCTTCGGCCTCAACTACGGCCCGGACGAAGATCCACGCGGCATTCTGGAGAAGAAGGACAAGGCGGCGATATCGGTCTATGCCCGAAACCGCGATTATCACGACATCATCAAGGGTAGGCTGAAAGAGATCGCCACTCGCTTCGCCGCGCGCTCGAAGGAAGACGTCAAAGTCTTCGTCGACACAGCACCCGTTATGGAGAAGCCACTCGCCGGTGCGGCCGGTCTCGGCTGGCAGGGCAAGCACACCAATCTCGTCAGCCGCGCCTTCGGCTCCTGGCTCTTCCTCGGCTCGATGTTCACCACGGCTGATCTCGAGCCAGACGAGCCCGAGGTCGACCATTGCGGCTCCTGCCGGGCCTGTCTCGACGTCTGCCCGACATCGGCCTTCCCGGCGCCCTATCAGCTCGATGCGCGCCGCTGCATTTCCTATCTCACCATCGAACACAAGGGGCCGATTGACCCAGAGCTGCGGTCGATGATCGGCAATCGCATCTATGGCTGCGATGACTGCCTTGCCGCCTGCCCCTGGAACAAGTTCGCAAGCGCCGCCTCGGAAATGAAGCTGGTCGCGCGGGACGATCTCAAGGAACCGTCGATCACCTTTCTGCTTGATCTGGACGATGCGACCTTCCGCACATTCTTCAGCGGCTCGCCTGTCAAGCGCATCGGCCGCGACCGGTTTATTCGCAATGTGCTCATCGCGGCAGGCAATTCCGGCGAGCGCTCTCTTATAGAGAGATGCCGCCAATTGGCTGGAGACCCCTCGCCCGTCGTGCGCGGAATGGTGATCTGGGCGCTGTCGCGGCTGATGACGGCTGGCGAATTCAACGCATTTGCGGCACAAAGAGGCGACGAAGCGGACGAAGAGGTTCGCGCCGAATGGGCATTGGCGGGAGTATTATGATGCATGTGATGATTTTCGGCTGCGGCTATTCCGGAACGGCCATCGCCAAGGCCTTCGCCGGCTCCGGCATCCGCATCACCGGCACGACCCGCTCCGCCGACAAGGCGGCATTATTGACGAAGGAAGGCATCGAAGCCTTCGTCTTCGACGGCGAGACGCTCGATCCGGCTCTGGCCGAGACGATGGCCACAGCGACGCATCTGGTGCAATCGATCGCGCCGGGCAAATCCGGCGATCCGCTTCTACGGCTGGCGCAGCTCAATCTCAAGGCTCTGATGCCGAAGCTGGAATGGATCTGCTATCTCTCGACCGTCGGCGTCTATGGCGACCACAAGGGTGCCTGGGTCAGCGAACAGACATCGCTGCATCCCATCGCAGACCGCTCGGTTGAACGGGTAGAAGCTGAAGACGGCTGGCTGCGGGTCGGCATCAGGCTTAATCTTCCCGTCGCGGTCCTTCGGCTTTCCGGCATTTATGGCCCGGGCCGCAATGCCTTCTGCAATCTGGAAAAAGGAACCGCGCGGCGGCTCATCAAGGCGAACCAGGTGTTCAATCGCATCCGCGTCGAAGATATCGGCGCCTGCGGCCGCTTCCTGTCCGCGCGCAAACTCGGCGGCATATATAATGTCACCGACGACGAACCCGCGCCGCCGCAGGATGTCGTTGCCGAGGCTGCCCGCCTGATGAGTGTCGAGCCGCCGCCGGAACAACCCTTCGAAACCGCCGAGCTGACGCCGATGGCACGCTCTTTCTATGGCGAGAACAAGCGCGTTTCGAACGCGAAATTGCGCGCGCTCGGCTTCCAGTTCCGCTACCCAGAGTATCGCATGTCGCTTGCCGAACTCTGGTCCTCCGGAGAGTGGCGCGGCTGAGAGGCCACCCTTCACACCAAGCGGAATCGCATGAAAATTCCTACTTAGCCGGCTGCTCTAGTTCAATTTGCTCCGCATTTATGGTTAACGACCTCTAAAATTGCACAAATGCGGCAGCGATTATGGCAAAGCCGGAAAATTATTTTTCGGATTTTCGTGATCTCCAGCACTGATGGGCCTCGCCGAGAAAATTCATTTCATTTTTAACTGATTTTATTAGGTTTTTTCCACAATCAAGCAAATCTACTGAATAGTCACAGTATTTGCCGAAAATCACAAATGTTACAGTCTGTAACATTCCGTGATTATCGGTGGCACTTTTTCGCCATTTTTGGCCTGATTTAAGCCCCGCCGCCTACCCAAGGCGCAAGTTCAATAGCTTGAGGGAAAAATCGGTTTGAAGAAAATCGCACGTTCTTTGGCAATCGCCGCAACTATATCCGCCTCCATTGCTGTCGTTTCGACACCGGCATTTGCATCCGCTGGCTGCGGAGGCGCTTCATGGTACGGGGGAAGCTCCCGAACTGCTTCCGGGGAACGTATGAGTTCCAAAAATCTTACTGCAGCCCACCGCTCGCTCGCCTTCGGCACGCGCCTCCGGGTCACCAACAAGCACAATGGCCGCAGTGTCGTCGTTCGCATCAACGACCGTGGACCTTTCATTCGCGGACGTGTTCTCGATCTTTCCCGCGCTGCTGCTCAGAACATCGGCATGGTCGCTTCGGGTACCGCCAAGGTCTGTTACGAGGTTGTCGCCTCGAAGTAATCGCCGGGAGCCGGAACCACCGGCAAATCGGCATGACGCTTGCTCTCTCGGCCAATCGCGGCTACCACGCGATTGAGACGTCTCAAAATCCGCCGCCATGGGCATTGTTTGCGCGGATCGGCGAGCCGTCAGCGGTTTTGGCAGGGCGCAGATTCCCAAGATGAGCTCCAACGGGTTCCGGGTCATGCGCAAGCAGGAGAGTGTGAATGCGTCTGGGCGGCCGATTGCAGGGGGCCATCGAAGTTCTTGCCGATATCGAAGCGCGCAAGCGACCGGTGGCCGATGCCCTGAAGGATTGGGGCCTTGCCCATCGCTTCGCCGGGTCCGGCGACAGGGCCGCGATCGGCAATATCGTTTATGACGCCCTACGCATGCGCCTATCCCACGCGTGGCTGATGGGAGACGACAGCCCCTCGGCACTCGCCCACGCCGTCCTCTTTCGTCAATGGGGCCTGACGCCCGAGGCGCTGGCTGCCGAACTCGACGGCGATAAATTCGCCCCCGAAGCTCCGAGCGCCGAAAATCTGACTGCCTTTGCAGCCCGCAAACTCGAAGATGCCCCTCTCCATATCCAAGGCGACATTCCCGAATGGGTCGAACCTTCCTTCAACCAAGCCTTCGGCGATGGCTGGCTTTCGGAGGCACAGGCCCTTTCAGAACGCCCGACGCTCGACCTTCGCGCCAATGCGCTGAAGGCCGACCGCGCCAAAGTCGTGAAGGCGTTGGAGCGCGCCGGCGGGCAGGCATCAAAAATCGCGCGGTTCGGCATCCGCATTCCCGCCGGCGAAGGCGCGTCCCGCCTGCCGAACGTTACCGCCGAGCTCTCCTTCCAGAAGGGCTGGTTCGAGGTGCAGGACGAAGGCTCGCAGATCGTCGCCGATCTGGTTCTGCCTGAAGAAGGCGACCAGGTGCTCGATTATTGCGCCGGCGGTGGCGGCAAGACGCTCGCCATGTCGGCTGCGATGCACAACAAGGGCCAGGTCCACGCCTATGACAGCGACCGGCGGCGGCTGGCGCCGATCATCGAGCGGCTGAAGCGGGCCGGCACCCGCAATGTCCAAGTCCACGACGAGCGCAACAGCCTGCTCCAACTACGCGGCAAGTTCGACAAGGTGTTGGTCGACGCGCCCTGCACCGGCACGGGCACCTGGCGGCGCCGTCCCGATACCAAGTGGCGGTTGACGCAGAAAAATCTCGACGAGCGCACCAGCCAGCAGCAGGAAGCGCTGGCTCAAGCCGGCGAATTCGTCCGGCCCGGCGGCGCGCTGCTCTATGTCACTTGTTCAGTCCTGCCGGAAGAGAACGAGGCGCAGGTGAACCGTTTCGTCGCCCATAATCCGGACTTCGAAGTGGTGGAAACATTGAGCTCCTGGGGCAAACTGTTCGGCAAGGATGCCCCGCAGCCCCGTTCCTCCGACGGCAAGACCATTACGCTGACACCCGCCTCCACCGATACGGACGGCTTCTTCTTCTGCCGCCTGCAGCGGAAGATGTGAGCTGAGCTCCGCGCGCAACGGAACTGTCGCTCCGAGAATGACTGTTTCAGTCTAGTGGTGATCGAACTGGCGATTATGGCCAGGCGGTCATGCCGTCGTCACCTTGCTTCGATTGCCCGGCCAACAACCTGCCAAGCGTACATCCGCACATTTGCAGGCGAATCCATTCCGCAGGCGGCGCCTGGATCCATCACCTCTCGCCTTAAAATCATTCTAAACTAGAGCGTTTGACACAAGTTTGTTTTTCATACATGACACAAATTGCCAAGTTTTGACGGTGCCCCCGCTGTCACAGGAGAGGAACATGAAACTGAAAAACAAAATTGGCGCCGCGCTCGCGGTGGCCGTTGTCACGACTGCGGCCTACGGCCTGCCGGCTTTCGCAGCCGCTCCCGAGCCGGCTGCCGTTCTCAAGCATTATTCGGAACTGGCACATGCCAAATATCAGGACTCCCTGACGACGGCGAAGGCGCTCGACAAGGCCATCGACGCCCTGATCGCCAATCCAAGCGACAAGACGCTGAAGGCCGCCCGCGCCGCCTGGATCAAAGCTCGCGTTCCCTATGCACAGACGGAAGTCTATCGCTTCGGCAATCCGATCGTCGACGACTGGGAAGGCAAGGTGAACTCCTGGCCGCTGGACGAAGGCCTGATCGACTATGTCGACGCCTCCTATGGCACCGAAAGCGATGAAAACGCACTCTATGTCGCCAACGTCATCGCCAACAAGACGATCAAGATCAACGGCAAGGATGTCGACGCCTCGCATCTGACGCCGGAATTCCTGTCGGGCACGCTGCATCAGGCTGGCGGAGTCGAAGCCAACGTTGCGACCGGCTACCACGCCATCGAATTCCTTCTGTGGGGCCAGGACCTGCACGGCACCGGACCGGGCGCCGGCGAACGCCCCGCCACCGACTACGATCTGAAGAATTGCACGCACGGCAATTGCGACCGCCGTGCCGAATATCTGAAATCCGCCTCGACGCTGCTCGTTTCGGACCTGCAGGACATGACCGACAAGTGGGAGCCGGATGGCGAAGCCACCAAGCATGTCGAAGCCGATCCGAAGGCCGGTCTCACCACCATCCTGACCGGCATGGGCTCGCTCTCCTATGGCGAGCTTGCCGGCGAGCGCATGAAGCTCGGCCTGCTGCTGCACGATCCGGAAGAAGAGCAGGATTGCTTCTCCGACAACACCTATAACGAGCACAATGGCGACGCCATCGGCATCGCTTCGGCCTATAACGGCAACTATACCCGCGTCGACGGCACCAAGATGAAGGGTCCGTCGCTGCACGATCTGGTCAAGGCCAAGGACGCAGCGCTCGACAAGGAGATGGAAGGCAAGCTCGACACCACGCTTGCTGCCATGAAGGCGCTGGTGCATCGCGGCGAGACGGTCGAGAAGTACGACCAGATGATTGGCGAAGGCAACAAGGAAGGCAACGCCACTGTGCAGAAGGCCATCGACGGCCTGCTCGACCAGACGAAGAGCATCCAGCGCGTCATCGCCGCTCTCGACCTCGGCACGATCAAGCTCGAAGGTTCGGACAGCCTGGACAACCCGAACGCCGTCTTCACGAAGAAGTAATAAGGGAGGGCGGCAGCGCGACAAGGCGCTGCCGCCCCAATACCCATGACAGGTTTACCGGCCAATCGCGCCCTTTTGCCCGCCATCGCCGCGGGTTTTTTGGTTTTTTCCATCACGCTGGCAGCCGCCGATATTCTCGATTTTCCGACCACGCGCGGCGATCTCTCTGCCGAAGAGCTGAAGCGTGTGCGCGACGTGACCCGCGCTACCAGCAACTTTCTCAAGGCCGAACCCTATGAAACGATGCAGGGCGGCGGTCTGACCTCGATCGACAAGGTCACGCGCGATACTTTCTCCCAGCCCTCGGCCAAGCTAGACCAGGAGCAGGGGCAGGATTTTCATCTCGGCAACGCGCTCTTTCGCAAGCTTTGGGTCTCCGCCCCCTCCTCCACCCAGGCCTCCGACGGGCTGGGACCGCTGTTCAACGCCCGCTCCTGCCAGAGCTGCCATATCCGCGATGGACGCGGTCATCCGCCTGAAGAAGCGAGAACTGCCGCGACCTCGATGGTCCTGCGCCTTGCACGGCCCGCCGTGACGCCGGAGGAGCAGCAGGCCGTCAAGGATTTTCACGCGCTGAACTTCCCGGATTCCACCTATGGCGCGCAGCTTCAGGACCTCGCCGTTCCCGGCCTTTCAGCCGAAGGCAAGGTGACTGTCAGCTATGGCGAGGAGACGGTGACGCTTGCCGGCGGGGAAGCCGTGACCTTGCGCAAGCCGCATTATGGCATCAGCGATCTCGCCTACGGGCCGATGGACACCAGCACCACGCTTTCAGCGCGCATCGCGCCGCCGATGATTGGTCTTGGCCTGATCGAAGCCATTCCGGACGCCGATATCCTTGTCAATGCCGACCCGGACGACAAGAAGGGTACCGGCATTCGCGGCCGCCCCGCCATTGTCCGCGATCACCGGACCGGCCAACTCGCGCTCGGGCGTTTCGGCTGGAAGGCCCAGAATGCAACCGTGCGCGACCAGGTGGCCGATGCCTTCTCCGCCGACATCGGCATCTCGACGCCTGATCGGCCGAACCCTTATGGCGATTGCACGCCCAAGGAAGCTCGCTGCCTGACCATGCCGAACGGCGTACAGAAGCGGCTGGGGGACACCGAGGCCCCGGACCCGGTGCTCCCTCTCGTTACCTTCTACTCCGAAAATCTTGCCGTGCCGGCCCGACGCATGACGAGCCAGTCCGCCGTGCTGCATGGCAAGGACATGTTCTACCGCTCGGGCTGTGCCGCCTGTCACACGCCAAAATTCGTCACGCGCGATGGCCTCAAAGGTAGCGACGGCAAGCCGTCGCCGCAGGCCTTCCAGCTGATCTGGCCCTATTCCGACTTCCTGCTGCACGATATGGGCGAAGGCCTTTCGGATGGGCAGCAGGTGGGCGTGGCATCCGGTCGCGATTGGCGCACACCGCCGCTCTGGGGTATAGGCCTCACGCAGACGGTGAGCGGCCAGCAAGCCTACCTGCACGACGGCCGCGCCCGCACATTGACCGAAGCCATCCTCTGGCATGGAGGAGAGGCGGAAAAAGCCCGCAACGCATTCGCCGGTCTTTCGAAAGACGACCGGCAAGCCCTGATCAACTTTCTGGAGTCCCTTTGATGCACCACTGGAAACGTCTTGCAGCCAGCCTCCTGCTTACCGTTGCGGCCTTGCCTGCTCACGCCGAGGATGCGACGGCCAATGGCGCCGGCCTGAACGAAGCCGCCGTACCGGCGACTCTGCAAAAGGCGGTCGATGATGTGATCCGCCCCGGTTACCGCGCCATGCACGACTCCGCCTCGAAACTGACAACGGCGATAAAGGCGCTCTGCGCCGACCCGACGGATGCGACGCTTTCCGGCGCGAAGTCGGCCTTCGGCGATACGGTGAAGAGCTGGTCGCGCATCGAGATCGTCGATACCGGCCCCATCATCGAAAAGAACCGCTTCGAACACATCCTCTTCTATCCCGACCGCAAGGGCGTCGGCCTCAAGCAGGTGCAGGCGCTGATCGCCAAGGCGGACGAAAACGACACGACCGTCGAGGCCGTCGCCGGCAAGAGCGTGGCGCTGATGAGCATGACGGCGTTGGAATATGTGCTCTTCGGCAACGGTTCGGATGTTCTCGGCAGGGACAAGCAGAGCTTCCGCTGCCGCTATGGCGCCGCTGTCGCCGGCAATATCGAAAATACGGCCAAGGAAATCGCCGACGAGTGGGATGCGCCCGGCGGCGTGCAGAAATCCTGGAAGTTTCCCGGCAAGGACAGCAATGACTTCATGGACAACAAGGAGGCCGTCACCGCCCTGCTCGGTATCCTCGTGCATGGCGCGGCCAATGTTCGCGACCAGCGGCTGGAAACCTTCTACAAGGGCGATCCGGCAACGGCCCGGCCGAAGATGGCGATCTACTGGCGCTCGGCCAACACCTGGACCTCGTTCACGGGTAATATCGAGGGTCTGAAGACGCTTTGGGAAAAGGCCGACATGGCAAGCCTGCTGCCGGCGGACAAGCGCGCTGTCGCCACCAAGATCGACGGCCTGCTGAACGAGCTTGCGACGACGGCACCGACAATCAACCCGGATATCGAGACGGCTATCGGCAACGATGCCGAGCGCGCCAAGATCGACAAGCTGCTCGCCGTCAGCCGCGACCTTGCCACCAGCTTCAGCGACCAGTACGGCGGCGCCATCGGGCTTTCGGCCGGTTTCTCCTTCGCGGACGGAGACTAGAACATGATGCCGAAAAGTGTTTGCGGTTTTCGGGCGACATCATGTTCTACTTCTTCGATTTTAGAGCGGATGATTTTAGGTCGAACAGACCTAAAATCATCCGGCTCTGGGCGCATGCGCAGCGGCCTGATCGATCGGAGAGCTTTCGTCAAGGCAGCGGGGCTGACCTTCCTCGCAGCGCTGAAGCCCGGCGCCTTGATGGCGCTGGAGCGGGCGGATGCGGTCTACGCGTCCGGCCTCCGCGCGGCCGACGGCTCCTTCGCCGTGGCGACCGTGACCGAAGAGGGCCGCATCATCGATCAGGTGGCGCTGCCCGCCCGGGCTCATGGCATGGCATTCTCGAAGGCGACCGGCAAGACCGTCGCCTTCGCACGCCGGCCCGGCACCTATGCGATGATCTTCGATCCCTGGAACAAGGGAGAGCCGATCGTCATCGCCGCCAGGGAAGGCCGGCACTTCTACGGGCATGGCACGTTTTCGCCCGATGGCAGGCTGCTCTATGCCAGCGAGAACGATTTCGACAGGAATCGCGGCATCATCGGGCTTTACGACAGCGGCAACCGCTTTGCCCGCATCGGCGAATACGAAACCTATGGCGTCGGCCCACATGACATGACGGTTTCCGATGACGGCCGGTTCCTGATCGTTGCCAATGGCGGCATTGAGACCCATCCGGATTTCGGCCGCACCAAGCTCAACCTCGATCATATGGAACCGTCGCTGACACTGATCGATGCGGCAAGCGGCCGGCTGATCGAGAAACATGTTTTGCCGCCGCAATATGCCCAGGTCTCGACCCGGCATGTCGATATCGATGCGAGCGGCCGCGTCTGGTTTGCGTGCCAGTATGAGGGCCATCGCAACGACCTGCCGCCGCTCGTCGGCCATTTCGCGCGGGGCGAGGACCTGAGCTTCGTCACCCTGCCCGACGATACGACGCGGGCGCTTGGAAATTACGTCGGTGCCATTGCCGTCAATCGTGCCGAAAACCTCGTCGGCGTGACTTCCCCGATCGAGGGGACCTCGGTGACGCTGGATGCGAAGACGGGCAAGGTGCTGAAGGTAGAGAGCATCGCTGACGCCGCCGGTATTGCGCCGGCTCCTCGCGGGTTCGCCGTTTCTTCCTATGACGGTGATTTCCTGGCTGAGCATAGCAATGTCGCGTGGGATCAGCATATCGTGCGGATCAAGCGGCCTGCGGCCTGACGGAGTAGGTTTTTCTCGCTCATCGGATGGAATTGAGTTTGCTGAGCCTCCGATACCTCCGCGAACCCAGGTTCCAACACCTCATCACCGCCGGGCAAACTCCGCCTGCTCCGCCGTGACTGCCACGGCGGCCGCCTTGGCGGCCATACGCAGCCAATCGGAGCCGCGGGCATCGAGATCGGCCAGAATGCCGGGAATAAGCGAAGCGTCGTTGGCGTGGCAATTGGCGATTTCGAAACCCATCAGATCCAGCATATTGGGCGACAGCAGCACCTCGGCATCGCCTTCGACCTCGATCTTGCGGCTGTTCGGCGACAGGCGGCGCACCAGCAAGCTACCACTCACCTGATAGCGTGGATCGGACGAGCGCGCCCGCCCACCGGCGATAACACCCGTGCGGATCGTCTTGTTCGAGGGGTCATGCTTCAGCGACCAGCCGGATTGCAGCAAAGCCTTGACCTCGCGCAGCACCGGCCCGCCGTGCCATTCGACATAGGCGACGAAGCGTGGCCGGCCGAGGCTGCCCGTGCCGGCGAGACGCGGCTTCGGCTCGAATGCGGTTGCCGGGTCGGGTAAAGCCTTTTGCAGCGCCTTGAGGTAACGATCGGCGACCGGGCCGTTTGCCGGCGGCAGGTTGCGATATTTTTCCCAGAAAGCCTTGCGTTCGGCATTCGGCAGCAGCACGGCATTGCGCAGCCATTTGTAATCGCGCTCGAGGATGATGGGCGACGGCTCGCGCAAGCCGCGTCGATAGCCGGCAAGGATGCTGTCGGCAACCACGCGCGGCGTCGGACCATCCTCGCTGCGCGCCAAAATGGCGCTCGTTGCCAAACGCACGAGATCGAGTGCATAGGGCATGACGGCCGCCTCGTCGAAGTCATTCGCACCCCAGACGAGCCGCCCCTCCTCGTCACGCCAGGTGCCGAAATTTTCCAGATGCGTATCGCCGATCGCCAGCAGCTGCGGCGCGGACTTGAGCTCGGGGCAGACGTCGAGGATGGTTTCGGCCCAGCGCCAATAGGTGCCGCGCAGGAAGGAGAAGCTGTCGGCCTTCATCAACTTGTTTTTCTTATCCAGCCCAAGCTCGACCAGATCGGCGCCGAGCTGCGCCCGCATCCAGGTCTCATAGGCTGTCACCGATTGCCGGATCGTCGTCATCTGCGCCCTCGCACAAGCTTGATTGCTTCGGATAACACGGCGATCCCATCGTGGAAATTCGATGTCTGAATGCCAGGACGGTACACCTCTCCTTTTCCACCGGATAACCCTTGTCCAAACCGCCTCTCCGTGCCAATTTCGCACCCGCGAAAGGGGACGGCATGACAGGGGCAGACGAGACGGGGAGCAGCGGCGACTTTCGGACCCGCATCCGAACGAGCTTCGAGCGGCAGGCGGCGATGGCAACGATCGGCGCGGAGCTGACGCGCGTCGAGCACGGCACGGTCGAGATCGAGCTGCCCTTCGATATCAAGCTGACGCAGCAACACGGCATCCTGCACGCCGGCATCATCGCCGCAGCGCTGGATTCGGCCTGCGGCTTTGCCGCCTACAGCGTCATCGATCCCTCCGCATCGATCCTCACGATCGAATTCAAGATCAATCTGATGTCGCCCGGGCGCGGCGAGCGCTTCCTGTTTCGCGGCGATGTCACCAAGCCCGGCACGACGATCATCGTCGCCGACGGGCGCGGCTACGCCATCGGCGATGGGCCGGCCAAGCTGATTGCCTCGATGACGGGAACGATGATGGTCATCCGGGGCAGAGAGGGAATTAGCGGATGAAATTCGAATTGAAGCGGGTATCGGGCAAATCGATCCTGTTCGTCATGGCGGCCGAGGCCGAGTATGGACCCTTCCTGCGCTCGCGCATCGATCCGCTGATGACGGGCGTCGGCCCGGTCGAGGCGGCAATCGCGCTCACCCGCGCCTTCGCCCAGCTCGAAGCCCAGGGTGATCTTCCCGATCTCGTGGTGTCGCTCGGCTCGGCCGGCTCCGCCAAACTGGAGCAGACGGAGGTCTATCAGGTCACCTCCGTTTCCTATCGCGACATGGATGCTTCGCCGCTCGGCTTCGAGAAGGGTCGCACGCCCTTCCTCGATCTGCCGGCGACGATCGAACTGCCGCTGCGTATCCCCACCATCGCCGAAGGCAGCCTTTCGACGGGCGCCAATATCGTCTCCGGCGCGGAAGCCTATCAGCGCATCGGCACAGACATGGTCGATATGGAAACATTTGCTGTCCTGCGCGTCTGCCAGACCTATGGCCTGCCGCTGATCGGTCTGCGCGGGATTTCCGACGGCCAGGTCGAGCTGCAGCGCATTTCCGACTGGACGGAATATCTGCATGTGATCGACCGCAAACTGTCCTACGCTGTCGACGGGCTGTTTACCGCACTGGAAGACGGGGTATTCTGGTTCTGACAGGCTGGAAACCAAGTAGAAGCAGAGACAATCGGGACAATAAAATCGGCTTGCGCTTGATTTGCCCGATTGCCAGGGAAAGCGCTTTTCTTTAAAGGCTCGCCATGACCCAGACAGCACATCCAGACACCGTTCTCATCGTCGATTTTGGCAGCCAGGTGACGCAGCTCATCGCGCGGCGTGTGCGCGAAGCAGGCGTCTACTGCGAAATCGTTCCCTTCCAATCCGCCGAAGCCGGCTTCAAGCGGCTAGAGCCGAAAGCCGTGATCCTCTCCGGCAGCCCGGCATCGACCGTGGACGAAGGCTCGCCGCGAGCGCCGCAGATCATCTTCGACAGCGGCATCCCTGTCTTTGGTATCTGCTACGGCCAGCAGACCATGTGCATGCAGCTCGGCGGCAAGGTCGAAAGCGGCCATCATCGCGAATTCGGCCGCGCCTTCCTCGAAGTCGACAAGGATTGCGCCCTCTTCGAAGGACTTTGGTCGAACGGCTCGCGCCATCAGGTCTGGATGAGCCATGGCGACCGCGTCACCGCGCTGCCTGATGGCTTCGAGGTGGTCGCCACCTCTTCGAACGCACCTTACGCCTTCATCGCCGACGAGAAGCGTAAATATTACGGCGTGCAGTTCCATCCGGAAGTCGTGCATACGCCCGATGGCGCCAAGCTGATCGGCAACTTCATCCATAACATCGCCGGCATCAAGGGCGACTGGTCGATGTCGGCCTATCGCGCCAAGGCGGTGCAGGCGATCCGCGATCAGGTCGGCGACAAGCGCGTCATCTGCGCACTGTCAGGCGGTGTCGATTCCTCCGTTGCCGCATTGCTGATCCACGAGGCGGTCGGCGACCAGCTAACCTGCATCCTCGTCGACCACGGCCTTATGCGCAAGGACGAGGCGGCAAACGTCGTTGCCATGTTCCGTGAGCACTACAATCTGCATTTGCTGCATGTCGACGCGTCCGATCGCTTCATCGGCGAGCTGGAAGGCGTTTCCGATCCCGAGACCAAGCGCAAGATCATCGGCCGCCTCTTCATCGAGACCTTCGAGGAAGAAGCCAAGAAGCTTGGCGGCGCCGATTTCCTCGGCCAGGGCACGCTCTATCCCGATGTCATCGAGAGCGTTTCCTTTACCGGCGGTCCCTCTGTCACCATCAAGTCGCACCACAATGTCGGCGGTCTGCCCGAGCGTATGAAGATGCAGCTCGTCGAGCCGCTACGCGAACTCTTCAAGGACGAAGTGCGCGCGCTCGGTAAGGAGCTCGGCCTGCCCGACAGCTTCATCGGCCGCCATCCCTTCCCCGGCCCCGGCCTCGCCATCCGCTGCCCGGGCGGCATCACTCGCGAGAAGCTGGAAATTCTGCGCGAAGCCGATGCCATCTATCTCGACGAGATTCACAAGGCCGGCCTCTACGACGCCATCTGGCAGGCATTTGCCGTGCTCTTGCCGGTCCAGACCGTCGGCGTCATGGGCGATGGCCGCACCTACGAATTCGTCTGCGCGCTGCGCGCCGTGACATCAGTCGACGGCATGACGGCGGATTTCTATCACTACGACATGGAATTCCTCGGCCGCGCCGCGACCCGCATCATCAACGAAGTCCGCGGCATCAACCGCGTGGTCTACGACGTCACGTCGAAGCCGCCCGGCACGATCGAGTGGGAATAAGAAGAAGGGCGATCGCCCTTCTTGGGTAGCTTTCTTGGGAACGAAGGCCTGATCGCCAATTCCGCAAATCAGGCCTCCGGGCAACAGTCATGAGGGCGCAATTGCGCCCTTACTTCACCGTGATGCTCAAGCCGCTGATGTCGGCATTGACCTGCAGGCCGACCTGCCTGCCCGTCAGTTCGAGCTGGGCGCCCTTGTCATTGGTCATGACGATCATCTGAGCGCCTTTGCCGATTGCGCCGCCGCCGCCGGCGGCACCGTAAACCCCGCTCACATCCCGGGCGCGGCGAATATGGCGCACCGTACCCTGGAAATAGGTCTTGGAAGCCCCGAAGGCGAGACCGCCGGAGATGCCGCCGATCGAAACCGGATAGCGTTTGCCATGGAAGGTCAGCGTGCCCTCGCCGCCGGAGCCGCCGACGAAGAAAGCCGCCTTGTAGACGGAGAAACGGATCGTGCCGCTATCGGCATGCGCGGCGCTGGCGAAGCCAATTCCTGCGGCAGCGATGGCGGCAACCGCGACTGAACGAAATCCAGACGAAATCTTCATGATGAGCTGTTCCTCAAAATGCGCCGCTTCCCCAGCCGGCCGGGCACGACGTCAGCGTCGTATCAAAGTTAGAGATAAACGATCTCGCACGATCTTTAGTTCCAAAGCACGTTAATAACAACGCGTTAGGACGCATGCAAATAATCGGATGGGAACGAGGGGCAGACGCTTCGCGATGAGTTTCGCTGATCGATGTCTGACTATGAAGAAACGGAATCACTCCCTCTAGTCTACATATGTGGCACACAAGGGGCTTGCTTCAAGACCCAGCTCCTCTCGTATAACCGCCGGCGCAAACCAGAAGCGGGAGCGCGGACATGGATGTACCTGTTACGAAACATGCGGTGGTTATTGCCGGCGGAGGTCCGACGGGCCTCATGCTGGCGGGCGAATTGGCCTTGGCGGGTGTAGACGTGGCCATAATCGAGCGACGTGCCGATCAGGAGCTCGTCGGCTGGCGTGCCGGCGGTCTGCATGCACGCACCATCGAGATTCTCGATCAGCGCGGCATTGCCGGTCGGTTCCTCTCGCAGGGGCAGATAGCCCAGGTCGCCAGCTTTGCCTCGGTACGCCTCGATATCAGCGACTTTCCCACCCGGCACAATTACGGCCTGGGGCTACGCCAGAAACACATAGAACGCATCCTGGCCGACTGGGCTGGCGAACTCAACGTGCCGATCCACTACGGCCTTGGCGTCAGCGGTTTCATACAGGATGACGATGGAGTCGATGTTCAGCTTTCCAATGGGACAACGCTACGAGCGAACTATCTCGTCGGATGCGACGGAGGACGCAGCCTGATCCGCAAGGCAGCGGGCATCGACTTCCCAGGATGGGATGCAACTGTCAGCAATCTGATCGCCGAGGTGGACATGGCCGAGGAGCCGGAGTTGGGCATTCGTCATGACGCACTCGGCATGCATTCCCTCGGCAGGTTCGAATATGAAATCCGCGATGGCAAGATCATCTACCCGGATGAGGGGCCGGTCGGGGTGATGGTGACCGAGCGGCAGTTGAAAACCTCGAGCGAGCCGACGTTCAGCGATCTCCGCGACGCTCTTGTCGCCGTGTACGGCACCGACTACGGCGCCCATAACCCCAGCTGGATTTCCAGATTTACTGATGCGGCGCGACAGGCAGCATCCTATCGCAAGGGTCGCGTGCTGCTTGCCGGCGACGCCGCGCATATCCATCCCCCGGATGGCGGACAGGGCCTCAATATCGGCGTACAGGATGCCGTGAACCTTGGATGGAAACTGGCCCAGGTGGTCAAGGGCATGTCGCCGGAAAGCCTGCTCGATACATACTGCACCGAACGCCATCCGATCGCCGCCCGCGTGCTGCGCAACACCCTGGCCTCCGTCGCGCTTCGCCGGCCCGACGAACGCACGAAGATCCTGCGCGACACGGTAGTCGAATTCCTCGGCATGGACGAGCCGTGCAGACGATATGCTGCCATGATGTCCGGCCTGGACATTCATTACGACCTTGGCGAAGGGCATCCGCTGCTTGGGCGCCGTATGCCCGATCTGGATATCGCCACCGCCGATGGACCGCTGCGGGTCTTTTCACTGCTGCCCAATGCCCGGCCCTTGCTACTCAATCTCGGCAAACCCGACAGCTTCGATATCGCGCCGTGGGCAGATCGGGTGCAACTGATCGACGCCCAATATGCCGGACCATGGGAGCTTCCGGTGATCGGCACCATTGACGCACCCACTGCAGTCCTAATTCGGCCAGACGGATATGTGGCCTGGGTTGGAGAGCCAACCCGGCTGGGGCTCCCAGAGGCGCTGACCACGTGGTTCGGGCCGCCCACGGTTGCGTGATGCGCCCAGGCCGGCATCATTCGGACAGCCAACGACAGATCAAGCCTGGTCAGCCCGTGGCGGTTCGGCCGTTTATCGGCTAGCGTGACGAAAGCGCCGCGCTAGCCGCCGCTCCCGCAGGAAATCAGATATGCAGGATGATGCGCCAACGAAGATCATGAATGAGCCGATCGAGATCACGGAGCAGGCGAGCGGGCTCGCCGAGATTCTGGCCCCTCATCTCTCCGTGGTCTTCTGCGGATTGAACCCCGCGCTTACCGCGCATCGCGACGGGCATAATTTTTCCAACCGCAGCAACCGCTTCTGGCGAGTGTTGCACCTTGCCGGCTTCACCCCTCGCCTGCTGCGGGCGGAGGAAGAGCGCGAGATGCTGCAATACGGCCTCGGTCTGACGTCAGCTGTCTCCCGCCCGACGAAAAGTGCCAGCGAGCTGAAGAAGAGCGATTACATTGCCGCTGCACCTGTGCTCGAAGAGAAGATCAGGAGGCTTGCGCCGGCAAATCTGGCATTTCTCGGCAAAGCTGCCTATGCCGCCATCAGCCTGCGACCCGATGTCGAATGGGGCAGGCAACCAGAGGCGTTTGCGGGCACCACGATCTGGGTCCTGCCCAATCCGAGCGGCCTCAACCGGGCTTTCGATCTGGCGAAACTAACGGAACATTATCGCGAGGTGAGGCTGGCGATTGAACGCGAAAGGGATCTCATCAAATAGCCGACGCTTCCCGGTCGGCCGGCGATCACCCAAGCCGGACTGTCGTCACGATCAGTTATCCTTTTGCGGATCAAGCACGCCGATCGTGTGCAGCCACTGTTCCGCCAGCACCGGCCAGTGACTGATGGGAAACTTTGTGGGACGAAGACCGAAGGCGTGGCTGCCTTGCGCGTATAGATGCATTTCCGTGGGGACGCCGGCTTTCTGCAATGCGATATAGTAGACGAGCGATTGCTCCACACCATCGACATGGTCGTCTTCGGCCTGCAACAGGAAGGTTGGCGGGGTGTCGGCGCTGACGTGGATGTCCGGGCGCAGGCTCATGTCTGCCTCGTTTCGGGTGGCTTTGTCCTCATCCTCATGCACCCATAGATGGCCGGGATAGAGGGCCATGGCGAAGTCCGGCCGGCAGCTCAACTTGTCGGCATCGTCGACCGGCGCATATGTTCGCTGCGAGAAATGCGTACTGAGCGCGGCAACGAGATGTCCACCGGCGGAAAAGCCGATGACGCCGATCTTGTGGGGATCGACATGCCACTGCGCGGCGTGCTGGCGCACCAGCCCCAGCGTGCGCTGGGCGTCCTGCAGAGCCGTTTGCACCTTCGGATAGTGGCGCTGTCCTTTTTCCCATGTGGGGCCTGAATTAGGCACCCGGTACTTGAGCAGAACGCAGGTGACGCCGCGCGAGGTCAGCCAGTCGCAGATTTCCGTGCCCTCCAGGTCCATCGCCAGAACCTTGTACCCTCCACCCGGGAACACCACCACGGCCGCGCCCGTGTTGCGCCCCGCGGGGGCGTAGACGGTCATCGTCGGCTGGGTGACATCCGTGACCGTCGCCGAGCCGGGAAGAACAGATTCGGGCTTCGCATTGGGCAGCGCGTCCGGCACCGCGCCGGGCCAGATCGGCACCTGGACATGACCGGGTGGCGGTTGCCAGGTAGCTGACTGTGCTGGCGAATATGCACCAACGAGCGTGAGGAGAGAAATTACGACGATCGATTTCTGCATGGCACGACATGCCTCGCTGGGGAGCACCAATTCGTATTGATGAACAAAATCCACTCACCCTCGATGATGATCGATTGTAGCTTTATCATGGCCTCAATCAGGCGCACTGCGCCGATCAATCGGGAAAGCCGATGCGGCAAGGATTGCACGCTCAGCCGCGACCCAACTCGCCGAAAGCCTGTTCAAGCATCGGCTGCCACTCGGCAAATTCCGTCGGCGGGTGCACCTCGCCGGCATTCGCTTCGATGCGGGTACGCGACAGGGTGAAGCCGGGCATGGTTTCGGTGGGCTTCATCTTCAATCCAGTCAGCACCTGATGAAGCTGGGCGGCGCATTTATTGCCACCATGACCGCCATAGGAGACGATCATCGCCGGCTTGCCTGCCCACTCCCGATAGAGGTGATCGAGCGCGTTCTTCAATACGGCCGGATAGCCCCAATTATACTGCGGGCTGACGAAGACGAAGGCATCGCCGCTCATGATCTTTTCGCTCCAGGCCTTGGTGAGATCGGTGCGATAATCACCCGTGGCCGGGATGCTGGGTTCGCCGTCCATCGGTAGGGGCCAGTCACGCAAATCGACGATCTCGAATTCGGCCGACAGGAGCTCGCGCCCGACCGAGGTCACCCATTTGGCGACAGCGGGGCATATGCGGTTCGGCCGGACACTGCCGACGATGACGAGGATTCTGGATGCCATGGTGTTTGCTCCATATATGTGCATAATACACTTAATTGAAGCCGACCGGCCTTGTAAAGGTGCAAAATACACGCTTTCCCAATGAGCTGCCAATTGGCCATGCTGCTAAGAGAGTGATGGGACCATGGCCTGACCCGAGGTGCCTACCCCGCCTGGCCAACAGGCCGGGCAGATATGCTCATATAGCGGGAAAGCAGATGCAGGTTGCGGCCAAGCGACATGCCGATGAAGCCGGCCCAGATTGCGGCGCAAGCGATGGAACGAAGGGGCGGAAAACCAGGCGGCATGGGTTACGACGACGGCGATTTTCCAGCCGCTGACGTGGCTCTAGGATCCGAATGCCCCACATGATAGCTATTGCCGGTCGATCACACGGAACGATAGCGGAAACTCCTATTTCAATAGCGGGCAAAATCGAACCAGCATGTACACAGTCAAAGAATTCTCCGGCCGAAAAATCGTCATCGGCGATGACAACGGTCCACTTCTCGCCAGCGAGAGGGACGTGAATGACTGGATCAGCGCTGTATGGGATGCCGAAGCCCAGTTGGTGGTCGTGCCGACATCGCGGCTGAGCGAAGACTTCTTCCAGCTCTCGACCCGCATCGCCGGCGCGATCATCCAGAAATTCGTCAACTATCGCGCCCAGCTCGTCATCATGGGCGACATCTCCCGATGGGTCGCGGGCAGTAACGCCTTGCGCGATTTCGTCTACGAGTCCAACAAGGGGCGTGAGGTCTGGTTCCTGCCCGATCTGGATGCGGTTGCGCAGCGCCTGCAGCAGAATACCCAAAGCTAAATCAAAGGTCTGCCTTTATGGAAGCGACGCTTTCCCCGCCGAGACTGGAAACCGAACGGCTTGTCCTGACCGGACATACGCTCGATGATTTCGAGCCGCTTGCCGGCATGTGGAGCGATCCGCTGGTCGTGAAGCATATTTTCGGCAATGTCGTCTCCACCTCCAGGGAGTCATGGATGCGGATGCTGTCCTATCACGGCCTTTGGCCGCTGCTTGGGCATGGCTATTGGGCGATCCGCGAGAAATCCTCCGGCCGCTATGTCGGCGATCTCGGCTTTGCCGATTTTCACAGGGTGATGGAGCCGCCGATCAAGGGCATTCCGGAGGCAGGCTGGGCATTGGCGGCATGGGCACATGGCAAGGGCTTTGCCACAGAAGCTTTGGCAGCAGCCGTTGCCTGGCTCGACCAGCAGCCGCGATTTGACCGCAGCGTCTGTCTGATCTCGCCCGACAATACCGCTTCGATCCGTGTTGCCGAAAAGGTAGGCTATTGCGATCCGAAGCCGATCCGCCTCAACGACAAGCAGACGCTGTTGTTTTCCCGCGCCCGGCAAGCATCAGAAAAATAGAGCGAGCGGCCGAAGCCTCCCGCCCCGCTTCGTTACCTAAAACGCCAGCGACTGCTGCACCGGCTTCGGCGGCGCAAGCTGGACGCCTTCCAGCTCCAGCATGCGGGCCTTGGAGTTGGAGCCGCCTGGCGCGGAAAAACCGCCGATCTTGCCGCCTGCCGCCAGAACGCGGTGGCAGGGGATAATGAGCGCCACCGGGTTTTTCGCCATGGCCTGTCCGACATCGCGTGCGGCTTCCGGCCCGGCGCCAAGCTGCTTGGCCAATGTTCCGTAGGTTGTCGTGTGGCCCCAGCCGACCTGCCGGGCGGCATCATAGATCTGCTTGAAGAATGCATCTTGCTCGCCGAGGTCGAGCGTGACGTCGGAAAAGTCGATCTCCTCACCGGCGAAATAGCGCTTCACCTTGGCGACCGCCTCAGCGACCTGCGAGGTCGGCGTGCCGGGCTGCGCATTCGGCAAGCGGCGCAGAAGCAGGCGTTCGGTCGCGCCGGCGTCCTTGGTCGGCAATTGAAAGCGCAGCACGCCGACATCATTCCAGGCGATGCCGCAGAAGCCGCCAGCAGTTTCGAAGATCAGATAAGTCTGCCTTGTCTCGTTCATGACGAAAGCTCCCGTGTTTCCACTTGTCATGAAAATCGTCCTTGGGAGCCTCGAATTCAACCCGATTCTTGCAAAGAACGAGAATTGCCACCGTTTTAACGGCGATGGAATGCCGCTGAGACGGTCACAGGCACAAGTATCAATATCCGCCACCAGTCGGAGGGGCGTTCAGCGTCATGCCGCCGCCAGAATTGCGCTCACCCGAAGTAGAGCAAGAAGCAATGCCAAGGCCGATGAGAGCGAGAACAATGGCTGCGGCGACTGATCTGGTGAACATGGCTGTGATTCCTGTTGGTGAGAATGGGCACGAAGGCCCGAACCTGGAATGAACAGATCAAGCAGACCTTTTATTCGATCGCTTTTTTAAAATGGCGCTCACAGCCGGGCGCTCTGTCAATCCATTATATGTTCTTGATTTGTTCTTGAGTTAGCAATCGCTTTACTCTATCATTTTGCGGTCAAAATCAGGAAGGGGTAGAGCGGTAAAGCTTTGAAGCAACCCATGAAGAACAACAGGCAACTCTCGCTCTATCTCAGCGGCGGATCGTACAGCCGGACACCGCAGCCAGTCGATCAAGAGCCAGTTAGCGAGCTCTATTTTGCGGTCCTTCCCGATGCGGAGAGTGCCGCTCGTAGTCACAAGCTCGCAGGCAATTTCCATCGTCAATACCGATTTTTCGCAAGACCACGAAGAGCCGATCTCCTGCATGTGACGCTCTATACGATCGGTTCGTTCCGCTGCTTGCCCGAGGAGACAGTATTTGCAGCGATGGAGGCCGCTTCGAGAGTGAGAAAGCCATCCTGTCCAGTGGTTTTCGATCAGGCCGTCAGTTTCGGCAATGGCAGCAATCGCCCGCTTGTTCTGTGGAACAGGAACGGGAACCCCGAACTCAAGGCTATCCATCAGGAATTGGTCGACGCCATGCGGCTCACGGGTATTGCGCCGGAGAAAGAAAAACCCGTAGAGCCGCATATGACGCTGCTCTATCGGGGGCAAATCGTTCCGGACATTGCGCTTGAGGAACCCGTGAGCTGGACAGCCAAAGACTTTGTCCTCATCAACAGCCTGCAGGGTCAATCGACCCACCAGCATCTATGCTACTGGACTCTGCGCGACTGAGCGATCCGGTCAAGCCTTCGGCTGATTGCCATCCGCCATCACCGCCGCCACAGCATCATCGACACTAAAGCTGCAGCGCTTGTCGACATCGGCAACACCCGCGACTGTCATGAGATCGCGAACGCGGTCGTGCACGCGAGCAAATTGAACGCGGAGGCCGGCTCGCTGCATGGCGCTGTCGAACTCCATCAAGGCGTCCATCGCCGTGCTGTCGATATCGGAGCTTTCTTCAAGGCTGAGAATGGCTGCCCGCAACCCAGCTTCGCTGCGGCTGCCGGACAATATCTCGCCGAAGATCGTATCAGCATTGCCGAAAAATAGGATCTCGCCGGGGCGCCAGATGGCAATGCCCGGTATCTCGGAGGCATCGTCATGTCTGCTGACATCGACGAAGTCATGGCTGTTGTTGAGCCGCCCCAAACGGGCAACATGGGGCGAGGCCAGGCGGTGCATCATCGCGGCAAGCGAGAGCGCGATCGCCAGCAGCATGCCGTTGAGGACGCCGAAGGCCAGCACACCGAGCGCGGCACCCACTGCCACATAGAAATCACGGTGCAGTCGGCGCAAGCGTAGGATGGGACTGGGATCGAGCGCGTGCGTAAGAGCCGCGATCACGACGGCCGCGAGCACGGGCTCAGGCAGAAGAGCAACAAGCGGGCCGGCACAGGCAATCAGGATCGCCAGGCCAATGGCGGCGAAGACGGTGGTCGCCCGCGTCTTCGCGCCGGCCGCCTCGCTGGCGAAACCGGCGGAAAAACCGGCTCCAACCGGCATGCCCTGGACGACGGCGCTGGCGATATTGGCGGCACCCAGCGCACCGAGCTCTCGATTGACCTCCAGCGTCTCGCCGTAGCGCAGCGCCAAGGCCCGCATCGTACCCCAGGACTCGGCAAAGAGGATGAGGACAAGCGGCACGGTGAACTGCACCAGCCGCGAATAGGCGGTCCAGTCGGCGTCCGGCAGCGACGGCCATTGCGGCAGGATCTCGATAGGGCCAACCAGTTTGACGCCATGACCTTCCAGGCCGAACAGATAGGAGGCGAAGATGCCGGCGACGAGCACGAGGAAGGCGCCGGGAATGCCAGGCAGTCGCTTCAGCAGCAGCAACGCCGCCAGCGCGACGATACCGACTGCGACGCTGATCGGATTCCATTGCAGGATAGCGCCGAAGAGTGCAGCCGCGTAGGTCAGGATATTCGAGCCCTGCGCCGGCACGCCGACGAGGATCGGCAGCTGATGCAGGATGATGGTGATCGCCAGCCCCAGCGCGAAGCCGCGCAGAACCGGCCGCGAGATGAAACCGGTGATGCCGCCAAGGCGCAATGCGCCAGCGATGACAAAGAGAATACCGGCGAGCGCCACGGCGACCGTCGCAAGACCCGCTTTGACCGTGGCATCGCCCGGCACGACCGCCAATGTCGCCGCAAGAATGGCGGCGGACGAAGATGTGGGAGAGACGATGGCAAAGCGGCTACGGCCGAATATGGCATAGACGAGACATCCGGCGATGCCGGCGAGAATCGCACGATGCGGCGGCAGGCCGGCAATGCCTGCGTAAGCGACCGCTTCCGGCAGCATCAGGCCGGCAACCGATATGCCCGCGACCAGATCCGCCCTGTCCACCACGAACCAACTGCCCAGCTTCGTCATCGATCACCGACCATAGGGATGGCGCATCCACTTATGGATAGAGATTCGCGGCGAAGCTGCAACAAGAAAATATGGCCTGGGGTTGCCCTACGCTCCCGCGCCTGTGCCATCCCGGATAGGGCAGCTTTGGCCGATAACATCGCAGACAAAATCCATGACGGCGCGGACAGCAGGCGAACGGCGCAGATCCGGATAGGTTACCAGCCAAAGGTCTCGCGTGGGTGACGGGGTCGTTGCCGGAAGGCGCGCCAGGGCATGTTCGCTGTCCCCGAGGAAAGTGGGAAGCACGAGAACGCCGATACCAGCGCGCGCCGCTTCGAGCTGCCCGAAGATATCGCCGGCGCGAAATACGATTGGCCGGTCGGCCAGCAAGCTGCGCAGCCACGTCTCCCGTGTCAGATGCTCAAGGCCAGCATCGTAGCCGATGAAGACCCAGTCTTCCTCGGGCATCTGCGCAAAGGATGGGGCGGCGTAAAGAGCGAAGCGCATCACGCCGATGCGCCGAACCAGCAGATCGCTCTCCTCCGGCCTCGTCGTTCTCACAGCGATATCCGCCTCGCCGTGATCGATCGCGACGCGGCGCGAGACACCGGCGATGGTCAAGGTGATGTCCGGATGGTCGATGCGAAACAGGGCGGCTTTCGGGGCGAGAAGATGAGCGGCGACCGATGGAGGCGCACTGATCTTGACCGCCGCGGAAAGTCCGGCGACGGCGCTCTTCGAATAACGCCTGATCGCCTCGACATTTTCATCGATGCGCCCCACCAGTTCGGCAATGGCGCGGCCGTCTGCCGTCAGAGGCGAGGTGCGCGGCCGCCGGTCGATGAGGCGTAGATCGAGCGAGCGCTCCAGCGCGGCAATGCGCCGGCCAACCGTTGCGTGATCCACTCCAAGCTCCCGCGCCGCTGCAGACAGCGAGCCGGTTCGCGCCAGGGCGGCGAAATGGTGAAGGTCCTGCCAGTCTATCATCGGTGCATTATTGCACAGATGCGGTGAGTTCATACCGAATTTATTCAAGCCGGGGTTTATGGTCAAAGATCTCCTGAAAGGAGACTTCCGCATGCCCCTAGCGATCGCCATTACCGGCCCCGGCGGACCCGAGGCCATGAAAGCCATCGAACTCCCTGCCACTGAGCCAGGCCCCGGCCAGGCCCGCATCCGCCAGAGCATTTCCGGCGTCAATTTCGTTGATATCTATGTCCGTTCCGGACTTTATCCGCTGCCGCCAGGGCAAAGCGTGCTCGGCTTCGAGGGCGCTGGTGTCATCGAAGCAGTCGGCCCCGAAGTTGCAGGATTGAAGGTCGGCGACCGTGTCGCCTATATCGGCCATCCGCTTGGCAGCTATGCCGAGGTGCGGACATTATCGGCTGCTCGCCTGGTGAAACTGCCCGATGGCGTCAGCGAACGCGTTGCCGGTAGTACGATGCTGCGCGGATTGACGGCCCAAATGGTGCTGCAAAAGGTCTATCCGGTAAAAGCAGGCGAATGGGTGCTGGTGCATGCGGGCGCCGGCGGTCTCGGCCAGCTCGTGACACGCCTTGCCAAGCGAATCGGCGCAAACGTCATCGCCACGGTCGGTTCCGAAGCCAAGGCAGAATACGCCTACGAGGCCGGCGCAGACGTGGTTCTTCTGCACACGTCCGAAGATTGGGTGGAGGAAACACGCCGCATTGCCGATCGCCGCGGCGTGCATCTCGCCGTCGATGGGATCGGCGGCACCATGCTGTCGCAGACATTTGCCGCCGTACGCCCCTTCGGCGTGGTCGCAAGTCTCGGCCAGGCAGGCGGCCCCATTCCACCGATCCAGATCGAGGAGCTGACGGCACCCCGGGCGATCGGCCTGTCGCGCCCGAGCGTATTGACCTATGCCAGCGATCCGGACCTCTACCGCCAAGGCGCTACGGCGTTGATGGCTGCACTGCAGGCAGGTCTCATCAACCCGATTGGCGCCGAATATGCGCTCAAGGATGCAGCTCAGGCCCATGCCGACCTTGAGGCCGGACGAACAACCGCCAGTGTCATATTGACCATGTAGCGCCCGGTGAGCGGGGCCTCCTTGCAGGCTCCGCCCACTGCGACGGGCAGTTTCGGCTGCCGACGCACAATCAATTCATCCCGTCAATGGCTTTTGCTGCAAGGCAGCAATTCGTTGACCATGGCCGCCTTTGCCTGATACCCGTTATTCGTGGCGACGCACGGTCGTCTGGCCGCCGTCACCTCAGTTATCCGAACGAATTCCGTCCTTCGTGGCAAATAGCATGGACACCGCTGCCGGTGCCCGCAGGCGATATCCCGTGAACACTGCCTCTGAGACCATCCGGTCCACTTCGACCCTGTCCCTCATCTCGATCGTTGCGCTGACATTCTTCGGCTACCTCGCCATCGGCCTGCCGCTTGCAGTTCTGCCGACTTATGTCGACAGCAGCCTCGGCTTCGGCGTCGTCTGGGCTGGTATCGCCGTCAGCACGCAATATGTGGCGACCATCGTCAGCCGCGCCCATGTCGGCAGGCTCTGCGATCAATATGGACCACGCCGGTCGGTTCTCCTCGGCTTCCTTGCTTATGGTCTGTCAGGCGCTCTGACGATCGCCTCCACATTTACGATCCAGGTCCCGGCAGCGAGCCTTCCTCTCCTGCTTGCAGGCCGGCTGGCGCTCGGCATCGGCGAGAGCTGGGTGAGCACAGCGGCGATCACCTGGGCGATAGGCCTGATGGGCTCGCGCGAGACCGTCCGCATCATCTCCTGGAACGGCATTGCCACTTACGGCGGCATCGCGCTCGCAGCACCGTTCGGCGCCTGGCTGCAGGGGCAATACGGTTTCTTCGCCATCGGCGTCGTCACCATCATTCTTGCGGTTGCCGGCTTCATGCTGGCGCAAACGCGCCCGCCCGTGCCTGGCGTGAAAGAAAAGGGCATCGGCACCGGCCAGGTGCTGAGCCGCGTCGCGCCCTTCGGCATCGCGCTTGCCCTTGCCTCCAGCGGCTTCGGCGTCGTCATGGCCTTCGTGGCGCTCTTCTTCCACAGCCGCGGCTGGGATGGTGCCTCTTTCGCCCTTAGTGCTTTCGGCCTTGCCTTCATGGGCGTACGCCTGGGTCTTGCCCAGGCAGTCGCGCGCTTCGGCGGCCTGCCGCTGGTGCGCATTTCCCTCGTCGTCGAAATCATCGGCCTGGCGGCCCTTGCCTTTGCGCCCTCCCCGACCATCGCCATCATCGGCGCGGCTCTTGCCGGTGCCGGCTTTGCGCCCGTCTTCCCGGCACTCGGCAACGAGGCCATGGAGCGCATCCCGCCGCAGAACCGCGGTGTCGCGCTCGGGCTCTACTCGATCTTTCTCGACGTGTCGCTCGGCTCGACCGGTCCGATCGCCGGCCTGTTCGCCGATCATCTCGGCTATGCCGCACCCTTCTCCTTCGGCGTCGGTGCGGTTTTGCTCAGCCTGATCCTGAGCTTCGGCCTGCGCAGGAACCGTAGCCGCTAGAAGCCACTTTGGGGCGTTTGTCCTCGATCCTGGTATCGGTAGATGGCGACAAACGGTTGCGGGTTGCGGTAAAGGCTTGATATGGGTCTCCGATTGTCATCAGCAGGAGGCCCGCCCATGAACGTCACCGAAATCGTCATCGAAGGCGACACTCCGGGGATCGCCTGGCGGCTGCCGGTTCTTCATTTTGCCGGCACCAAGCCCGATGCGCCAAAGATTTATATCCAGGCGGCATTGCATGCCGGCGAGCTGCCGGGCACCGCACTCGTTCATTTCCTCTGCGAACACCTGCGGCAGGCTGAAGCGGACGGCACCATCCTCAGCGATATCATCGTCGTGCCGCATGCCAATCCGATCGGCGCTGGGCAATCGCACTTCGGCGAGATGCAAGGCCGCTTCGATCTCGGCACGCGCACCAACTTCAATCGTGATTTCCCGCTGATCTCGTTGCGCGATCGCGATCTCCTCATCGAAGGTCTGGAGCGCTACCCCGCCGTCGACCGGCTGAAGCGCCAGCTGATCCATATGGCGCTCGGCGCCGATCTGGTGATCGATCTGCATTGCGACGACGAATCCCTGCAATATGCCTATATCGACGAGGCGTTCTGGCCCGAGGCCGCCGATCTTGCGGCCGCGTTGAAAATGGATGCCGTGCTGCTGTCCGATGGCGAAAGCTCGGCCTTCGAGGAGGCCGTCAGTTTCGCCTGGAAATATGAGGTGCCGGGCGAAAAGAAAGCGCATCTGCCGGGCAAGCTTTCGGTGACGGTGGAATTGCGCGGCACCCGCGATGTCTATCCCGACATAGCGAAGCAGGATGCCGAGGGGTTATGGCGTTTCCTGGCCGCGCGCGGCGCGGTGCGGGACGACAGCGTCGCGCTCGGTACCTTTGAAGGGCCGGCCGTGCCGCTCGACAATATCGAGATGATCCGTGCGCCACAGGCAGGCACGGTGCTCTTCCATCGCAACATTGGCGAACGCGTCGTGGAAGGCGATCTGCTGGCAACGATCATAACAGCGCCCGGTATGCCAAATGGGACCATTGAGGTTCGCGCGCCGCAAGCCGGCCTCATCGTGACCCGTGTTTCAGACCGGCTGGTGCGCCGACGCGGCGATCTGATGAAGATCGGCTCCGATAAGCCAAGCTCCGTCGCCCGCAAGCCAGGAACGCTGGAAGACTGACTTCCTTTAAAGCAATTCCAGGAAAAGTGCGCAGCGGTTTTCCGTCCGGAATTGCGCAGAAACAAACAGATAGAGCGGTTTGGCGATTCCGTGAAACGCTAAACCGCTCTAGCGGCGATCGATCACCCTACAGCGCAGGGTAAAGGCGATCGTCGCCGCCTCGCGGAGAAGCACGCCAAAGCGACTGAGGTGATACTGCGCTCCGGCAAGCGCAGCATGCATCTGGCTTCTTAGCCGGGCAAGAATTGGATGATTTCTCATGGCGATCATGCCTCCGATCGAGTTGATGCAGGCAATGCTCAAAGCATCGAGGTCGTAACCATCGACTTCGTCCAAAATATATGTATGCAGTATGCATATATTTTATGAAAATGTCAAGCCGCCTATCTCGAGGCTATGCCATGAAGGCAATAGGGCAGCGGTCCTGGTCGCACACGCCCTGATCGCAAACGCGGCAGACGACGTCCTGATCGTCGCCGAGATCGACCAAGGCTGGCAGCAGCTTCTCGATGAGATGGCCGAACTGCTCCGTCTCTTTCGGTCCGAGCACCGCGAACGCCCGATGAATGACCGCCCGGCGTGCGGCAAGGCTGCGCTCGAAAAGCGCGCGCCCTCTTTCCGTCAGCTGCAGCGAGCGGGCGCGCTTGTCTCCCTCGACACCGCCGGCCCGGAGCACGAGATCGGACGCGACCAACTGGTCGACAAGGCGCACAGTCGCGGAATGGGAGAGCGCGATCATTCGGCGCAAGGTCTCGATCGTCAGCCCTGGCTCGGTGCCGATTTGAACGATGGCGGCGATTGCGCTCGGGCCAAGGCCCGTTTCATCAGCAAAGGCCTTTTCCATCTTATCCACCAGAGCAAGGCTCATGGCGCCGAAAAGATTCTCCAGCCGCAATATTTCCTTGTCCGCCGCCATGCTTCACCCGCACCATAAATATGCACGCTGCATATTTACAGGATGATAGATGGCAACTGCAATGGATGAGCGAACCGCTTCGCCCCATGATCGGCTTTCATCCGCCTTTATTCGCATGGTATGCGCTATCGGACAGCAAGAGACGGATTCGACATGACGATCACCATTTACGGCATCAAGAACTGCGACACGATGAAGAAGGCGCGCACCTGGCTCGAGGGCCACGGCATCGCCTATGATTTCCACGACTACAAGGCCGCTGGCATCGACCGGGATCACCTGGAGCGCTGGACGAAGGAAGCCGGCTGGGAAGTCGTGCTCAACCGCGCCGGCACCACCTTCAAGGCATTGCCGGACGCGGATAAGGCCGACCTTTCGAAGGACAAGGCCATCGCGCTGATGATAGCGCAGCCCTCGATGATCAAACGCCCGGTGCTGGAGGCTGACGGAAAGCTGCTGATCGGCTTCAAGCCCGATATCTACGCGGCTGCATTCGGCAAGACCGCCTAGAGATAAATCCATGTCAAAAACCACCCGCGCGACACAAGTGCTGACCCGGGCGAAGGTCGCCTTCACCGTGCATGCCTATGATTACGATCCGAATGCGGAGCGTGTCGGGCTGCAGGCGGCGGAGGCGCTTGGCGAGGAGCCGCATCGGGTGCTGAAGACGCTGATGGCTGAGGTGGACGGCAAGCCGGTCTGCGCTGTCGTCCCGTCAGATCACGACGTCAGCATGAAGAAGCTCGCCGCAGCCTTCGGCGGCAAGTCTGCCGCTATGATGAAGCCAGTCGATGCCGAACGGCTGACGGGATACCATGTCGGCGGCATCAGCCCTTTCGGCCAGAAGAAGGTCGTACCGACAGCGATCGAGGCGCAGGCGATGACCGAGGCCTATGTCTATATCAACGGCGGCCAGCGCGGTCTGCAAGTGCGGCTGAGCCCGCAGGACGCCTTGACCGCGCTCAGGGCCAAGGCTGCGCCGCTGATTGCCTGACCATCTGCAAGATCGGACAAAGCGCCTTCAATTTCGCCGCAAACCGGTCTAAGTCTTCAGACCATCTTCGATATCAGCCAAGCAGGTTTTGCCATGACATCAGCCTCCCCCAACCATCATCCCGTCGATCAGGCCAAGCTGGAAAAGCTTGCGGAAGTGGCCGTAAAGGTCGGGTTGCAGCTGCAGGCCGGCCAGGATCTGCTGATGACGGCGCCAGTTGCGGCGATGCCGCTGGTGCGGCTGATCACGCGCGAAGCCTACAAGGCCGGTGCCGGTCTCGTCTCCACCTTCTATTCGGACGAAGAAACGACGCTTGCCCGCTATGAATACGGCCAGGATGCGAGCTTCGACCGCGCCGCGACATGGCTTTATGAAGGCATGGCCAAGGCCTTCTCCAACAACACGGCACGCCTCGCCATTGCCGGCGACAACCCGATGCTGCTGTCCAATCAGGACCCGAACAAGGTTGCGCGTGCCAACCGCGCAAATTCGGCTGCCTACAAGCCGGCGCTCGAAAAGATCTCGAATTTCGACACCAACTGGAACATCGTCTCCTATCCGAACCCCTCCTGGGCAAAGCTGGTCTTCCCGAACGATCCGGAAGCGATCGCGGTTGCCAAGCTTGCCAAGGCAATCTTTTCCGCCTCGCGCGTCGATGTCGAAGATCCGATCGCGGCCTGGGCGGAGCACAATGCCAATCTGCACAAGCGTTCGGCCTGGATGAACGGCAAGCGCTTCTCAGCCCTGCATTTCCAGGGACCGGGCACCGATTTGACAGTCGGTCTTGCAGACGGCCATGAATGGCATGGCGGCGCCTCCACCGCCAAGAACGGCATCACTTGCAACCCGAACATCCCGACGGAAGAGGTCTTCACCACGCCGCATGCGCTGCGCGTCGAAGGCCATGTCTCCTCCACCAAGCCGCTGTCGCATCAGGGAACGCTGATCGACGATATCCAGGTGCGCTTCGAAGGCGGCCGGATCATCGAGGCCAAGGCGACGCGCGGCGAGGAAGTGCTGAACAAGGTGCTCGACACCGACGAAGGCGCCCGCCGGCTCGGCGAAGTGGCGCTGGTGCCGCATTCCTCGCCGATTTCGGCGAGCGGCATCCTGTTCTACAACACGCTGTTCGACGAAAACGCCTCCTGCCATATTGCGCTCGGCCAGTGCTATTCGAAATGCTTCCTCGATGGCGCCACGCTCAGCCAGGAGCAGATCAAGGCGCAGGGCGGCAATTCCAGCCTGATCCACATCGACTGGATGATCGGCTCCGACAAGGTCGATATCGACGGCATCAATGCCGATGGTTCGCGTGTGCCCGTCATGCGCAAGGGCGAGTGGGCCTAACAAGGCCCAGGCATTTGAACGCAATCGTGCCGCGGTAACCCCTGCCGCGGCATCTTTTTTTGGCAAAAACCACGGGATCAGATCGTCGCCAACGCTCGTTTGACGCGTTCGAGATGCGCCTTGCGCCCGGCATCAGTGACGCGATCCATATCGTGCAGCGCCAGCATGCGGAAATTCAGCCGCTTGGCGCAGAAGGCGGCGATGCCGCGCTTCAGCAGGCGCCGCACCGGATTGCCCATATAAAGATGTACGACCCACCAGGGCGAGCCGGTTGTTGTCAACGCCCAGAACAGACGGATATTGGTGAGTTTTGGCACGATGCGCCCGCCGGCCGGATCATGGGTAAAGGCGACGCCGGGCGCAAAGGCTCGGTCGAAGAAGCCCTTGAGAATGGCCGGGAAATTGAACCACCATTGCGGGAAGACCAATATCAAGCCCTCGGCCGCCCGTAGCAGCGCGACGATGTCGTCGACACCCGACGTATCATAAGGCTGGTCGAAATAGCCGCGTCGCTCGGATTCGGTCAGGCGCGGGTCGAAGCCTTCGCGATAGAGATCGAGCAGATCGACCTCATGGCCGCCGGCGACGAGGGTTTCCCGCACCAGCTTCGCCACGGCTGCGGCAAAGCTGTCTTCCAGGGGATGGGCCAGCACCAGTAGGATGCGCATCAGAACAGGCTTCCCTGCTTCGGCGGAGCGGCTGGTTCCGCCGGTTTGGTGGTGCGTTTTTTCGCAGGCGATGCGGCTGATGGTGGCGTGGACGAAGGCGGCGTGGTGGCATCATCGCCCGTGACTGCACCGATGCGGCCGTCGGCAAACTCGATCGAGATGGCCGCACCCGTCGAAAGTGCTGCGGCGAGCGAAACCGGGCGGTCGTCCTCGTCGCGCACGACGGCATAGCCGCGCTTCAGGACGTTCTTGTAGGAAAGCGACTGCAGGATACGCTCCTGCGCCACCAGTTCGCTGCGGGCACGGGCCAGCTGATGGCGGATGGCGGTGTCGGCGTGACGGACGAGATTGCCGAGGCGGTCGCGGGCGCGACCGGTTTGCGCTTCGAGGCGCGAGGGCAGCGTGGCGAAGACGGCATCGGCCCGTTCGATGCGGGCACGGGACCGGTCGAGCATGCGCTCGATGGTGCGTTCGGCGCGGGTCATTCGCTCATTAAGCTGCTGACGGCGCTCGGCAATCCGGTTCGACAGGATATCCGGCCGCAACTGCGAGGCCGTGCGCTCGAAGGAACGACGCTTGTTCAGCGTGTTCAGCTCCAAACCCCGGCCGAGGCCGGCGGCCGCCTCGTCGAAGCGGCGGCGCGGCAGGGCCAGGATCTGGTCGAGCGACGGCAGGGCTCGCAGCAGCGCACGCACCGCCTGCCGCCGCTGATCCATCTGCCTGCCCACTCCGCCCTGCAGCCGGGCGGCAAGGCTTGCAAGCTGCGCCTCAAGTTCCGCTTTGACCGGCACGGCCATTTCGGCCGCGCCTGTCGGCGTCGGTGCGCGCACGTCGGCGGCATAGTCGATCAGCGTCCAATCCGTCTCGTGGCCCACGGCCGAGATCAGCGGGATCTCGCTGCCGGCCGCAGCGCGGACGACGGCTTCGTCGTTAAAACTCCAGAGATCCTCCAGACTACCCCCGCCGCGCGCGACGATCAGCACGTCCGGACGCGGGATCGGGCCGCCAGGCGCAAACTCGTTGAAGCCGCGAATGGCATTCGCCACTTCATCGCCCGAGCCCTCGCCCTGCACCTTCACCGGCCAGACCAGCACATGCACGGGGAAGCGATCGGAGATGCGATGCAGGATATCGCGAATGACGGCGCCCGTCGGCGAAGTCACGACGCCGATCACGGCAGGCATGAAGGGGAGCCGGCGCTTGCGCTCTGGATCGAAAAGGCCCTCGGCGCCGAGCTTGCGCTTACGCTCCTCCAGCAGCGCCATCAGGGCGCCGGCGCCGGCCGGCTCCAGGCTCTCGATGACGATCTGATATTTCGACGAGCCCGGGAATGTGGTCACCTTGCCGGTGGCGATGACCTCCATCCCCTCCTCGGGGCGGAATTTCAGCTTGGAGAAGGTGCCTTTCCAGATCACCGCATCGATGCGGGAGCGGTCATCCTTCAGCGAGAAATAGGCATGGCCCGAGGAATGCGGCCCGCGATAGCCGGAGATTTCCCCGCGCACGCGCACCTGGTCGAACGCATTCTCGACCGTGCGCTTGATCGATCCGGACAATTCCGAGACGGAATATTCCGTCAGGTTCGAGGGCGAATCATTCTCAAAAAAGCTGCTCATATCCTCTTTCTAGCCGATGTCGCGGAAAATGCGGAGCCTTGTGCTTACCCCTTAAGTCTGAATCGATCGAAGCGGAGGATTGTGCGCATATTTAAGGGACTGCCGCCTCCTTTGCATGTGTCATGAAGGGCGCGGAGCTTATTGCTTCATCAAGCGTTAACCCTACGGACAAAGCCTTTCTTAGCCATCCATGCGTAAACCTGTGCAAACTGATTCTTGGTAAAGAGGATATGGAGCGATGATATTCGCGACCGCCACGATCATCGGAATTGCCGCCGGCCTGCAGCGCACGACGATCGGCGCCCTGCTCGGCGTGGCACTGGTGAGCATCGCCTTCATGGCAGCGGTCGCGATGTCTGTCACGCCGCCGCCGTTGATGACGCTGTTCATCGCGCTCGGCGGCTACAATCTCGGCTTCATCGGCTATCTCATTACCGCCGATGTGATGGAACAACGCCGCGCTTAAAAGCAACGTCAGGAAGTGTTCGGCGGTTTCCCGTCAGGAATTATGTAACGTGGGAGGGTTCAGACACTCCAGGAGGAGCTGAAACGCTCCAGCTCAATTCTGTGGCTTGAAGCGGAAGAACTGCACATCCGATTCAGTCGATGCAGCAATGGGCTCCAGATAAACGGGTACACGCCCGGCGCTGAGCTGCGCATAAAATCCCTTGGGCGCCCGCTCGCTCATGATTTCCACCTGCGGATCATCCTTGCAGAAAGCGACAATCGTCACCTTTGCGTCACGCAGAAGCACCTCGGCCTGTTTCGGCTCCGCAAGACCGATATGCAGCTCGGCCAGCATCCCGTTGGGATCACGATGATAGGGGCCAGAGAGGGTACGATGGGGCGTGAAGCGCAAAATCGGCGCTCCCATGTTTGAGGCGGCCGCGACGACCCCAGGTTCGAGCCCAGCAATCGGCGCCAGGGCCTCCTCGGAGGCACAATTGGAGGTCTCCTCCGCTTTGGCCGGGGTCGCGACCATAAAGCCGTTGACAACCCCCTTGTTCGCAAGCGCACCGCCCACGGCCCAAACCGCCGGAACGGAAGCCAATAGCGTCGCTGCATAAAGCAGAACGGAGCGAAGATTTCTCGTATCGGCCATGTAGCTTTTGCGCAGTTCGGCGATCACCAATGCCAATGGCGGTATGGCCAGCAGATTGGCGAATTCTGCGCCACGCACCTGCATCAGCGTAATCATCCAATTGATCGCGATCAGAGCCATCAGCATTGCATGGAGGCTCGCGCGATTGCCCCGCAGGATACGAACCGCGCAAATGAGCATCGCCAGAAAACCCGTCGCATAGAAGGCGCCGAGCGTGTCGGGCTGTCGGTGGGCAACGGAGATGATCGACTGTGCCTCGGTCACCCTGCTAAGCCAGAGATCCACCAGCATGGGGTCCAGATCGGCAAGCGGATTGCGCAGGCATTGCGGCGCAAGCGCGACGGTCGTCGCAAACACGAATGCGCCGTTGACCGTGAGAATTGCAATGCGCCAAGGCCGGGAGAGACGGCTGGCAAAGAGAGATGACAGGAGAAGCCCTACGCAGCCGGCACTGGTGATGCCATAAAAGCCCAACGAAAGATTGTCGCAGGTGACCATGGAATAGAAGCGCGGCGGCACCAGCGAAAAGAAGGCGGCGCTGACGGCTACCGTCAGCGTCAGGGCAAAGGCTTTCGCGGCCGGTGCGAAGACTTCGCCTTTCCAGGCCCACAAACAGGCAACCGACATGCAGGCGACGGCGACAAAGGGTGTCGTCTCCGCGCCGATGCCGAGCTGAATGGCAAGCGCAACGGCGGCGATCGCAAAGTTACTGGGCTTGTAGCTTTCGTCGACCAGCATTGCAATGGCAAGGGCGACGAGGCCAAGCTGAACATTGTCGTGATCGATGGATCCCGGCACGAAACGCGGCGAAAGCAGCACGAAGAATGCTGTCAGGATCAGTGAAAAGTGCATGCCTTGCGGACCGGCGATGCGCCTGCCTGCGAGACCCATGAAGAACATCAGCGGCAGGATGAGCATCAGCGGCCAGATGGTCAGTGCCGCGGCTTCGGCGCCTTCGGGTGAAAAGAACATCCGGAAGAAGAGGATAAGGCTTGCGATCGGCAAATCGATGAAGCGCGACCAATGCATCAGCGTCCCGTCCTCAAGGCCAAGGCGATACTGCATCATGTCGAACCAGCCCTGGCCGGCGAGAAAATCGCGCACTTCGACAAGACGCATGGCGTCGTCATTGTCCGGGCCGACATAGTCTGTGAGGTTACGATGAATGACGAGCTGCGCGACGATGATGACGACGGCATAGACGAGCGCAACGAGGGCAGGATGAGACCAGCGCAGAGACGTCTTCTTCTCTGCCGTTCCGGCTGCCTCGGGCGGCAATGCCAGCGTCTGCGCCATCTCGATAAACCCCATGTTGGAAGGATAGTCGGGGATACGCTAACGGCTGCCGATCAAAAAAAAGTAAAGCCCATGCCCATTGCCGCTTTCATCACGATAATGTTTTTCGCAGCGCCGATATCCCGCCTTTTTTATTTCGCAGCCATAGGGTCTTATTAATAGCCAACGGGATAAGCTCTCGTCCGGATCGTCAATCGGGCCTCAACTTGACTTCACGCGTAGCAACCGGCCAAGACCATGTGGAATGAGAAGCTGAATATCGCCGTCCTCCTGCCCTGCTACAATGAAGCCGCAACGATCGGCGAGGTCGTGCGCGGTTTCCGCAAGGCGCTGCCGCAGGCAGCGATCTATGTCTACGACAATAATTCGACCGACGGCACCGCGCTGCATGCCATGCTTGCGGGCGCGACCGTCGTGCGTGAGCGGCGGCAGGGCAAGGGACATGTGGTGCGCCGCATGTTCGCCGATGTCGAGGCCGACATCTATCTGATGGCCGATGGCGACGGCACCTATGCCCCCGAGGACGGAGAAGAGCTGATCCGCACGCTGCTGACGGAAGGCTCCGATATGGTCGTCGGCACCCGCCGCAACGTCCAGAACGATGCCGGCCGCCAGGGTCATGCCTTCGGCAACCGCATTTTCAACTGGCTCTACCGCACCATCTTCGGCGCCGATTTCACCGATATCTTCTCCGGTTACCGCGCCTTCTCGCGCCGCTTCGTCAAGAGCTTCCCGGCCGTATCGGGCGGCTTCGAGATCGAGACGGAAATGTCGGTTCATGCTTCCAGGCTGAAGCTGCCCGTCAGCGAACTGGAACTCGACTACGGACGGCGGCCGAAAGGCTCGCATTCGAAACTTTCCACCTTCCGCGACGGCGGCAAGATCCTCTGGATGTTCGCCATGCTGATGAAGGAAACGCGGCCTTTCGCCTTCTTCGGCATCCTGAGCGCCATTTCGATGGAAATGAGCATTGGCTTTTCTATTCCGGTCTTCGTCGAATATTTCGAAACCGGGCTGGTAACACGCATGCCGACCTGGGTGCTCTCCCTGGCGCTAGTGATGATTTCCTTCATGCTGTTTACGGCCGGCCTGATCCTCGATTCCGTGGCGCGCGCCCGCGCCGAACAATTGCGCATCCACTATATGAGCCTGCCAAAACCGTCCTCGCGTGAAAGCGGCGATGACAGAACGGTCTACATGGCCGAGCTCGAAAAGCCGGCAAGCCGGAAGAAAAGGGCCAAGGCCGCATGAAGAAGCTTTTTCGCTTCCTGATCGCCGGTAGCATCGGCTTCATTGTCGATGCGGGTGTCCTGCATATCTTGCTGTGGTTCACGCCCATCGGCCCCTTCATCGGCCGCGCCATCTCGATACCGAGCGCACTGCTTGCCACGTGGGTGCTCAACCGCAACTTCACCTTCGGGCGATCCAACCGCTCGCTGGCGGCGGAAGGCTTCCGCTACGGTTCGGTCGGATTGACCTCGGCTCTGCTGAATTATGCTCTCTTCAGTTCATTGCTGATGACCGAGCCGTCATTGCGGCCGATCATCGCCCTGACGCTTGCATCGGCGGCGGCGACTGCGTTCAGCTTCTTCGGCTATTCGCGCTTCGTCTTCCGCCACCGGCAAAATTCCTGAGAATAACCCTCAGACCGGCTCCCAGCCATCCTTTTCGCTGGCGCGGTAGATGGCGTCGATGACCTTCTGGTTGAGCTTCGAGCTTTCCAGCGACACGATTTCCGTACCCTCGCCGAGCGCGGCCGATGCGAAGGCCTCCGCCTCGCGCTTGTACTGGCGGCTGTCGGGGAAGCGGAAGATCTGCGATTCCGAATGGCCCCGATTGGTCAACTCCAGCTCTTCCGCGCCATAACGATCGGCATTGAAGGGCGACTTCACCTCGATGAAGCCTTCCGTGCCATGGAAGACCATGACCTGGCGGTTGGCCATCTGCGTGGAGATATAGAAGGTCATTTCGAAATCACCGAAGTCTGCCTTCACACTCGAATAGATGTCGGTGCCGAATTCCGGGTCACGCTCCGTTACCGCCTGAATGCGCAGCGGTTCGCGGCCGGTGACGAAGCGGGCGCTGATCGTCGGATAGACACCGATATCAGGCAGGCCGCCGCCGCCAAGCGCGGGAATATTGCGCATGTTTCCGGCATCGCGGTTGAAATAGGTGAAGGCGCCCTGGATGTGGCGCAGGCGGCCGATGGCGCCATCGGCAAGCAGCGCACGGACCTTCCGCCAGACCGGCGCATAGGTGACCATATAGGCTTCCGTCACCAGCACCTTGTTGCGATCGCGGGCGGCGATCAGGCTGTCGATCTCATCCGCCTTGAGCGCGATCGGCTTTTCGCACAGCACATGCTTGCCGGCATCGGCAGCCTTGATCGTCCATTCGACATGCTGAGAGGTCGGCAAGGGGATATAGACGGCGTCGATGGCGTCGGAGGCAAGCATCTCCTCATAGGAGCCGAAAGCATGCGGCACGGAGAAGCGGTCGGCCATCTGACGGGCGCGATCGAGATCACGGCTGGCGATGGCAGTCACAACGCAATTTTCCGCATCCTGAATGGCAGGCACCACCAGATCGCGGCCGATTTTGGCCGTCGACAGAATTCCGAAACGCAGCATGATCTCTCTCCTGAAGCATCATCCCGAAGCATGTGGCTGCATGGCGATGATCGCCACCCGGCTCTTCCGGCGGGATGTTTTGTGAACACGGTGGGTAAAGCGAAACGAAGGCCGCTACGCTCTCGATGACATCGACGCCAACCTTATGCGGCCCTTCCTGAAGGCGCAACGCCTCAGGCCGTCTCCGTGCGCGGATCTGGAGCAAGCCCTTCACAAAGCATGTCCGTATTTGTCCCCTTTCTGTCCGCCAGATGGCTTTCGAAGCCTTCAAGTAAGGTCTAGTCTCGGCTATCCTTTCAAGCACAGGAGATACGAAAATGTCCCATGCGGATACCGCACTGCTCGTCATCGATGCCCAGGAATCCTTTCGCCAGCGTCCTTATTGGCGAACGGACGACCTGCCTGTTTTCACCGACCGCCTGCAGGCACTGATCGACGGCGCCAAGGCGAAGGGCATTCCCGTCGTCCAGATTTTCCATGTCGAGGACAGCGACGCGCATTTCAGCCTGAAAAGCGGCTTTGTGCGCAAGCTCGATGAAATCTCGCTGGAGGCCGATGCAGTATTTCACAAGCGCCGCCACTCGGCGCTCGTCGGCTCCGGCCTCGATGTCTGGCTGGTGGCAAACGGCATCCGCAAGCTGATCGTTTCGGGTATCCGCACCGAACAATGCTGCGAGACGACCACCCGGCACGCGTCCGATCTCGGCTATGAAGTCGACTATGTCACCGAGGCAACGCTGACCTTCCCGATGACGCATGCCTCGGGCACGGTCTTCAGCGCCGAGGATATCAAGAAGCGCAGCGAGCTGGTGCTATCGGGCCGCTTCGCCCGCATCGCGACGGTCGAAGAGGCGCTTGCCGACGCATCGATCCGGAGTGCCGCATGACCCAAAGCGACCGGCGCCTCCATCGGCGGATCATTCCTGTCTACGTCCTCCTGCCGCCTTATACGCTGCTGATGGACGTGGCCGGGCCGGTGGAGGTGTTGCGCCGCGCCAATATCGAACAGGACGACGTCCTGTTCGACTATCAGTTTATCGCTGCCCAGCCATCGCAGACGACTTCGGTCGGGCTGACGCTTGCCGATCTCAGGCCGTTGCCGGATCACATTCCCGATGGCGCCTATGTCATCCTGTCCGGCAGCGTCACGCCGCCCGATGATGCCGAGGATATCGAGCCGGAGCTTGCCAAGCTTGCGACCTGGCTCCGAGGCGTAATCCATCCGGGCATCACTCTCGTCACCATCTGCTCGGGAGCGGTGCTCGCCGCCCGCGCCGGCCTGATGGACGGCTATGCCTGCACCACACATGCCGCCTGCCTCGACGAGGTCAGGGAACATGCCCCGACAGCAAGGGTTCTCGACAACCGGCTCTATGTCGAGGATCGGGACCGCTATTCAAGCGCCGGCATCACCACAGGCACAGACCTGATGCTGCATCTCGCCTCCAAGCTCACCTCGCCGGTGACGGCGCTGACCATTGCCCGCCACATGGTCGTCTATATGCGAAGGACGGGTGCCGAGCCGCAGCTTTCCCCCTGGCTCAGCGGCCGCAACCATGTTCACCCCGCCATCCATCGCGTTCAGGATGCGATCATGGCCGATCCGGCCCATGGCTGGTCGCTTGCCGAGCTTGCGGGCATCGGCGCGATGAGTGCGCGGCATATTTCGCGGCTGTTTCAGGAACATGCCGGCCTGTCGGTGACGGCCTATATCAATCTGATGCGTGTGACGCTGGCGCGCGACGTCCTTGCCAATTCACGGCTGGACATGGAGCGCGTAGCGGAAAAATCCGGCTTCGCATCGCCTCGGCACATGCGGCGCGTCTGGTCGAAATACAACACGCTGCCGCCCAGCCACTATCGGCGCTCGACGGCCGAATAAAGAAATCGTTAGTGGCCTTTGGGGCGAAACGCCGATAGCCTTGCCTTGTCCCTTCGTGCCGGCCCCCGCTCGCCGGCCTGCCCCTCAAGTGATTTGGAGAGATATCATGGACATGCGCAAGCTTGGACGAACCGATCTGTTTGTCGCCCCGATCGTTTTCGGCGGCAACGTCTTCGGCTGGACGGCCGATGAGAAAACCTCCTACGCACTGCTCGACGCCTTCTTCGACGCCGGCTTCAATACGATCGACACGGCCGATGTCTATTCGCGCTGGGTTCCCGGCAACAAGGGCGGCGATTCCGAAGAGATCATCGGCAAATGGCTGAAGCAGGGCCGCGTTTCCCGCGACAAGGCCGTCATCATCACCAAGGTCGGATCGGACATGGGGCCTGGCAAGAAAGGCCTCAAGGCAGACTATATCATCGAGGCGGCCGAAGCTTCGCTGAAGCGGCTGCAGACCGACCATATCGACCTTTACCTCTCACACTGGCCGGATCCTGAAACACCACATGAGGAATCGCTTGCCGCCTATGCCAAGCTGAAGGAACAGGGCAAGATCCGCCATGTCGGCTGCTCGAACCTCGATGCGACGCAGCTTCAAGCCTCGCTCGATGCCGCCGCCAAGGCCGGCCTGCCGCACTATGACGTGCTGCAGCCCGAATATAACCTCTATGCCCGCGACAGCTTCGAGGGACCGCTGGCGGATCTCTGCGTCAAGGAAGACATCGGCGTCATCACCTATTTCAGCCTCGCCGCCGGCTTCCTCACCGGCAAGTATCGGACCAAGGCGGATACGGAGGGACGGGCGCGCGAGAACCGGGTTGCCGCCTATCTCGACGACAAGGGCCTGCGCATCCTCGCAGCGCTCGACAAGGTCGCGGCCGAAACCGGCGCAAAGCCCGCCGAGATCGCGCTTGCCTGGCTGCTGCGCAAGCGCGGCGTCACCGCCCCGATCGCCAGCGCGACTAGCCTCAGCCAGCTCGACGCGCTAATCAATTCGGCGAAGCTTTCGCTTTCCGATGATGCCATGCGCCTGCTCGACGCAGCTGGTGAATAGATAGAGGCAGACCGATGACCGTGACGATCCGAGACGCCAGGCCCGAAGACGAAGCGCGCTGGCGTGCGCTTTGGGACGGATACCTGGCCTTCTACGGCGTCACCATCGCGCCCGACATCACCGATGCGACCTGGCGCCGGGTCTTCGATCCGGCGTCGGCCATCTTCATGCGCGTGGCCGAAGTCGGTGGCGAGGTGAAGGGCTTCACGCTCTGCATCACGCATGAGGGCACCTGGGTGCGCGCGCCGGACTGCTATCTGGAAGACCTGTTCGTCGACGAAAGTGCCCGAGGCCGTGGTGTCGGCCGGGCGCTGCTCAACGATCTCGTCGCGCTCTGCAAGAAGAACGGCTGGGCGCGTCTTTACTGGCACACCGAAGAAGGCAATGCGACCGCCCGCAAACTCTACGACACCTATGTCGAGAGCGACGGGCATATCCGCTATCGTGTCATTATCTGAGTTTCGGAAAGCCCTCATAGTGGGCGGAATGATCGCCCTCCCAGTTCGCCATGCCCCGCTTGGTCAGCATGCCGCGTGGGCTGACATAGCTCTGGATCGTTCGCATCGGCCGCTCGTGCCACTGGATGTTGAAGGCCCACAGCTTCGGGAAGAAGCAGAGCGACGCATAGGGCAGATGATCGTGGATCCACCAGGCGAGCTTCTGCCAATCGCCCTCATGGTTATGATGATCGATGAGCCAAGGCACGACGATGCAGACGGCAGCCCCCATGCAGCCATCGAGATCGCGCATGTCCCAGATGTGATGCGCGGCGGTGTGCGGGTTGGTCGAGCAATTCAGCCCGTTCCTGTTGCCGAAAGCGTTGACCTCGGGAGAGCGATAGCCGGAGCGGATATGTAGCCGGCCAAAGGTCGCTTCCAGCGGCTCCAGCAATTCCTCGCAGAGCCTGCGGCCCGTCTCGATCGCCAGATCCGGGTCTTCCGGAATATTGGGGATGCGATAGAAATCAGCGATTTCCGAATGCAGGAAATCGCGAAAGAAGAAGTTCTTCGACAGTCTGACGCGGCCGAGATCCTCGAGCCCCTTCATCGATCCCGGTTTTCTCATCGCTGCAATCCCCTTCTGAAATCATCCGATCAGTCGAGACGAGTTATCGCATCATCGCCACCCGAATTCTGTCAGCAGCCGCGCATTGCTCGTTCCAAAGCAATTTCGAGCGCTCTAAGGCCCTGTGTATTTGAAGAAATCTATGAAGGCTCTGAGCGCCGGGCGCATCTGGCGGCGGCTTGGGTAATAGATGCAGAAGCCGGGATAGGGCGGGCACCAATCCTCCAGAACACGGATGAGCTTGCCCTCGGCCAGCTCCTGCTGCACACGAATATCGAAGAGATAGGCGAGGCCGGCGCCATTCAGCGCGGCTAGGACGCCCAGCCGGTCCTCGATGACGATCAGAGGGCCATCGATGGCAATGACCAGCTCGCGGCCATCCTTCTCGAACTCCCAACGATAGAGCGAACCATCGGTGAAACGCCGCTTGATGCAACGATGATGCACGAGATCGCGCGGATGCTGCGGCTTGGGATTCTTCTCGAAATAGGCGGGGGAGCCGGCAATGACGGTGCGGATGTCAGGCGAGACCTTCACCGCGATCATGTCGCCTTCGATGCTTTCCGCCAGACGGATGCCGGCATCGTAGCCGTCCTTGACGATGTTGCTGAAGCCATCCTCGTTGGCGATCTCCAGCGTGATGTCCGGGTAGGTGTTGAGGAAATCTCCAAGCCTCGGCGCCATGAGGAGATCGGAAGCAAAGCGCGGGGCGGTGATGCGCAGCGTCCCCGCCGGGCGGCCTCGCGTCGCAAGCGTATCCTCCAATGCGATATCGATTTCCTCCAGGGCCGGCGCCAGCCTTTGAAGCAGCGCCTGACCTTCCTCCGTCGGGAGCACGCTGCGCGTGGTGCGGGCGAGCAGCCGCACGCCAAGGCTTTCCTCGAGGCTGGAAACGGCATGGCTGACCGCAGACGGTGCGATCGACAGTTCCTTGCCGGCAGCACGGAAACTGCGATGGGCGGCGACGGCGGCGAATACCGCGAGCTGGGAGAGCTGAGTTCTGTTCATTGATCTAAATTATAGAACAACCTATTAGGATTTGCATGGATTTTCATTCATTATGTCGGACCCTAATTTGAGCGTGTAGGCAGCAGGCATCGACCACTGCCGCTCTCATACGTCTCAAAAGGAACACACCATGAAAACCTGCAGGCTTGGTAAGGATCTCACCGTTTCCGCCGTTGGGCTCGGCTGCATGGGCATGAGCTTTGCCTATGGCGCCGCCGACGAAGCCGAATCCGTCAAGACGCTCCATCGCGCCGTCGATCTCGGCGTCACTTTCTTCGACACAGCTGAAGTCTATGGCCCCTTCACCAACGAGGAGCTGCTCGGCCGCACGCTGAAGCCCGTTCGCGACCGCGTAGTCATCGCCACGAAATTCGGTTTCAAGCTCGATCACACGAAATCAGGCCCGGCTGCCATGATCGGCGTCGACAGTCGGCCCGAACATGTCAGGCAAGTCGCCGAGGCTTCACTGAAGCGGCTCGGCACCGATGTCATCGACCTCTTCTATCAGCATCGCGTCGATCCGAACGTGCCGATCGAAGATACGGTCGGCGCCATGGCGGAGCTGGTGAAAGAGGGCAAGGTGCGGGCGCTCGGCTTGTCCGAGGCCGGCTCCGCCACCATACGCCGCGCCCATGCGGTGCATCCGATCGCTGCCCTCCAGAGCGAATACTCGCTCTGGAGCCGCGATCCGGAAGAGGATGTGCTTGCCACCTGCCGCGAGCTCGGCATCGGCTTCGTGCCCTACAGCCCGCTCGGCCGTGGCTTCCTGACGGGTGCGATCCGCCAGACTGGCGATCTCGCCGACGACGATTTCCGCCGCTCGCTGCCGCGCTTCCAGAGCGAGAATTTTGACGCCAACGCGGTCCTCGTCGCGAGACTTCAGACGCTTGCCGAGGAAAAGGGCGTGACGGCCGCACAACTGGCGCTCGCATGGGTGCTGCATCAGGGCGACGACATCGTGCCGATCCCCGGGGCGCGCAAGCTGCACCATCTCGAGCAGAATTCGTCGGCTGCCGATATTGTGCTGTCGCCGAAGGAAGTGAAGGAACTCGGTGACATCATCTCACCGGAAACTGTTGCCGGCAAACGGTATACGGATGCCTCTCTTGCCATGACGAATATATGACAAACGGGCTGCCTTTCCTGCCCAGGCAAAGACACCGGCCATCAAGGCCGGTGTCTTTTTGGGACTGAAAAGAAAAGTGAAGCCTCGCCGAGACGCAACCAAACATGCGAATCGCCTGATTTGCAGCCTCTTTCAAGCGCGTAGACAAATCGTCATAGGCGCAAAGCGCACGCCGCCGCTCGACGCTCGGTTGACAAACGGGTCCGAAATTTGAAGATTGCCGCCATCAAAAACGGGCAGCGTTGGGAGGACTTATGTCTAAGCGCGCGTTTATCGGCTTCTCTGCTTTTCTTCTCGCCACTTTCGCATCTCTGACCCCTTCGGTCGCGGCTGACGTAAAGCGCCAGGTGGTCACCACGAAGGATGGCGATTACTTCGGCTTCGATCTGCGCACAGAGCAGAACGTGACGCTGGACCAGTGCTCCGCCTCCTGCATCGGCGACAAATCCTGCAAGGCCTTCACCTACAATCCCAAGGTGAAGTGGTGCTTCATGAAGTCGGACTTCAACCAGCTCAACAATTTCCCCGGCGCGATCGCCGGCAAGATCGTCGAGACGGTGGCCACCAGCGAGCCGGATATCGGCGCAGCCCCTGCCCTTTCCTTCCTCTCCGACAATTTCGTCCAGAGCGCGCGCGATGCAAAGAACACGCTGACACTTGGCAATGAGCTGAAGGGCCAGGGCGTCGAAAGCCTGATCGCGCTCGGCCGCATCGAGCTGACCTCGGGCAATGTCAACAATGCACTGAATGCCTTCCAGGGTGCGCTCTCGCTGAGCCCCGACAATGGCGACCTGTGGGTCGAGATGGCGCGCGCCGCCAATACGATCACGAACGATACCTCCGTCGCCACGAGGGCCGCCTATGCCGCGCTTAACGGCTATCAGCTGACCCGCACGACGAGCAGCCGTGCCGATGCTCTGGCCGTGCTTGCCGAAGCACTGAAGAACGCGCAGAACTATCGTCCGGCGCTCAGCGCCTACAAGGCGAGTCTCAACCTCGTCAGCTCCGCCGCCGTCCAGGCAGCCTATAACGATCTCCTGGCCCGTCAGGGCTTCCGTGTTACCGGCAACACGCTCGACAACGACAATGCCTCGCCGCGCGCCTGCGTACAGTTCTCCGAAAAGCTGGTGAAGAGCGGCGTCGACTATACGCCCTTCGTCACCCTCAACGGCGCCGCGCCGAAGGGTGTCGACGCCAAGGACAACCAGATCTGCGTCGAAGGCCTGGAATTCGGCCAGCACTACCGCATTTCCCTGCGCGCCGGCCTGCCCTCCTCGGTGGATGAAAACCTCGCCTCGCAGGTCAATGTCGACATCTACGTCAAGGATCGCGCCGCTTCGCTGCGCTTCACCGGCGACAATTTCGTCCTGCCCTCGACCGCGCGTCGCGGCATCCCGATCGTTTCAGTCAATGCCAACACGGCCAATCTCAAGCTCTACCGCATCGGCGACCGCAATATCGCGCAGCTTCTGAACAACTCTCAGTTCCTGACGCAGGTGGACAGCTACAGCGCCCAAACCATCCAGGACACCAATGGCGAGCTGGTCTGGCAGGGTTCCATCGAGATCAAGCAGGAACTCAACAAGGAAGTCGCAACCAGCTTCCCGGTCGACGAGGCGCTGCCGCAGCGCAAGCCCGGCGTCTATGTGCTGACCGCGGTTGCGCCCAACGGCGGCCACGAGTGGGACCCGCAGGCGACGCAGTGGTTCGTCGTTTCCGATATCGGCGTCACCACCTATGCCGGCACCGACGGGCTGAATGTTTTCGCCCGCTCGCTCGGCAGCGCTAAGCCGCTCGCCGGCATCCAGCTGCAGCTGCTTGCCAAGAACAACGAAATCCTTGGCACCGCAAAGACGGACGACAATGGCCGCGCCGTTTTCAGCGCCGGCCTGATGCGCGGCACGGCGGGCATGACGCCGGCCGTCATCACCGCCCAGAATGGCGACCAGGATTATGTCTTCCTCGACATGACCCGCGCCGGCTTCGATCTTTCCGACCGCGGCGTGGCCGGCCGCACCGCGCCCGGCGCGATCGACCTGCTCACCTGGACCGAACGCGGCATCTACCGCGCCGGCGAGACCGTGCATGCCTCCGCCCTTGCCCGCGACGTCAGCTCGACGGCGGTCGATAGCCTGCCGCTCACCTTCGTCTTCCTGCGCCCGGATGGCGTGGAAGACCGCCGTATCGTCACCGATGGCGGCAAGCTCGGCGGCTACAATGTCGACCTGCCGCTGCAGCAGACTTCGATGCGCGGCACCTGGACGATGAACATCTATACCGACCCGAAGGGCGCCTCCATCGGCTCGCAGACCTTCCTCGTCGACGATTTCGTGCCGGATCGCATCGAATTCGACATGAAGAGCGACGCCAAGGAAATCGAAGTTGGCCAGCCGACGCCTGTTAATGTCGACGGACGCTACCTCTATGGCGCGCCGGCCGCCGGTCTCAACCTTGAAGGCGAAGTAACGCTGAAGCCGACGCGCCAGAGCGACGCCTACAAGGGCTATCAGTTCGGCCTCGCCGACGAAGGCGCAGGCAAGGCAAATGCAAACAATGACGACGATGACAGCAGCAGCGGTGACAGCAAGGCCGAGAGCACGCAAGTGCCGCTCGAAGACCTGCAGGCGCTGGATGAAAACGGCAAGACCACCTTCGACGTCACGATCAACGACACGCCTTCGACCACGCAGCTGCTGAACGCCAATATCACGGTGCGCATGCAGGAAGCCGGCGGCCGCGCCGTCGAGCGCTCGCTGACCCTGCCCGTCAAGGCGGATGGTCCGCGCATCGGCATCAAGCCGGAATTCGACGGCGATCTCGGCGAAAACTCCGTCGGCAACTTCCACATCATCGCCGTGGACGCCAACGGCCAGAAGCAGGCCATGCAGGGCCTGACCTGGAAGCTGCTCAGCGTCGAGCGCAATTATCAATGGTATCGCGATGGCAGCAGCTGGAAGTTCGAGCCGATCATGTCCACCAAGCAGGTGGCGGTCGGCACGGTCAACGCCACGACGGATGGCGCGGCGATTTCCATGCCCGTCACCTGGGGCCGCTATCGCCTCGAAGTCTCCACCGCCGATGCCAACGGCCCTCAATCCAGCGTCGAGTTCAATGCCGGCTGGTATGTCGCCTCCACCTCGACGGAAACGCCGGATGCGCTCGAAATCGCGCTCGACAAGGAAAGCTACCATGTCGGCGATACGGCCAAGCTGAAGGTGACCTCGCGCTATGCCGGCCAGTTGATGGTGACGGCGGGCTCGGAAACGCTGATCTCGGTCACCAATGCCGATATCGGCGCGACGGGCGGCGAAGTCGATATCCCGGTCACGGCCGATTGGGGCGCCGGCACCTATCTGACGGCAACCCTCTTCCGCCCCGGCGACGCCCAGGAAAGCCGCATGCCGATGCGCGCCATCGGCATCAAATGGGCGCCGGTCGACCCCGGCGAGCGCAAGCTGCAGATCAAGATCGACGCGCCCGAGAAGACGCTGCCGCGTCAGCCACTGAACGTCGCTCTGCAGGTCGCGGGCGCGGGCGCCAACGAGGACGCCTATGTCACGATCGCCGCCGTCGATGTCGGCATCCTCAACCTGACCCGCTACCAGCCGCCGGCACCGGATGACTGGTATTACGGCCAGCGTCAGCTCGGTCTCGAAATCCGCGACATCTACGGTCGCCTGATCGATGGCTCGCTTGGCGCGACCGGCAAGCTGCGCACCGGCGGCGACGGCGGACAGGCGGCCCTGCAGGCAAGCCCGCCGAAGGAAAAGCTGATCGCCTTCTTCTCCGGTCCGATCAAGCTCGATGCCAACGGCAAGGCCAATGTCAGCTTCGACATCCCGCAGTTCAACGGCACGGCACGGCTGATGGCCGTTGCCTGGTCGAAGGCCGGCGTCGGCCACGCGACGCGCGACGTGATCATCCGCGATCCCGTCGTCGTCACCGCAAGCCTGCCGAAGTTCCTGGCGCCCGGGGACAAGGCAAACCTGCGTCTCGACGTCGCCAATACCGATGCCCCTGCCGGCGAGTACACGCTCGCGGTGACGGGCAACAGCGCGGTGACGGTGGACGCAAATGCCACACAGCAGAAGATCAACCTTCAGACCGGCGGAAAATACAACATCACCCTACCGCTGACCGGCGGACAGCCGGGTGACGGCACGGTTTCGATCAAGCTGTCGAATGCGTCGGGCATGTCGCTCGACCAATCGGTCGATATCCCGGTGCGCCCGTCGCAGCTGCCGCTGACCGAACGGCGCGTCATCGCGCTTGCCCCCGGCAAGAGCCTGACGGTCAATGCCGACCTTCTCGCCGACAGCGTGTTGCCCGGCGCCTCGGTCAGCGTCAATGTCAGCCGCTCCAGCGCCTTCGACGTGCCGGCGCTGCTGATGAGCCTCAGTCGCTATCCCTATGGCTGCGCGGAACAGACGGCGAGCAGCGCCATGCCGCTGCTCTATTTCAGCGACATGGCCATCAAGAACGGCCTTGCCGACGATACCGAGATCCACAAGCGCGTGCAGGACGCCATCTATCGCGAAATGTCCTACCAGTCCTCCACCGGCAGCTTCGGCCTCTGGGGGCCGGGCTCCGGCGATCTCTGGCTCGATGCTTACGTGATGGACTTCCTGACCCGCGCCCGCGAGCAGAAGTACAGCGTGCCGGACCAGGCCATGGTGCAGGGGCTCGAAAACCTCCAGAATGCGCTGAGTGCCAATACCAACGTCAAGGATAACGGCAACGAGATCGCCTATGCGCTCTACGTGCTGGCGCGCAACAAGAAGGCTTCGATCAGCGATCTGCGCTACTATGCGGACACCATGCTGAACGATTTCCCGACGCCGCTCTCCAAGGCGCACCTGGCTTCGGCTCTCGCGCTTTACGGGGATGCACAGCGCTCGCGCAACATCTTCGTGGACTCGCTGCAGATGTCGCAGCAGGCGGCGGTGACCAAGGTCAGCTTCATCCGCTCGGATTACGGTTCGTCGCTGCGCGATGGCGCCGCCGTGCTGGCGCTGGCGGCCGAAAGCCGTCCGGTGCCCCCGATCATTCCGGAACTCGCAAGCGTCGTCGCCAAGGATTGGCAGAGCCGGAAATATACCAGCACGCAGGAACAGACCTGGATGCTGCTCGCCGCCCGCGCTCTGCAGAACGGCGATGACGGCCTGACGCTCGATGTCAACGGCGCCGCCCATAGCGGCACCTACATGGCCCAGATGAGCGGCGACGCCCTGATGGGCCATCCGCTGACTGTCACCAACACCACCCGCCAGCCGCTGTCGGCTGCCGTGACTACGGTCGCGGCTCCGGTTGCGCAGCTGCCGGCCGGCGGCAACGGCTTCAAGATCGAACGCAAATACTACACGCTCGACGGCGAAGAGGCGAATGTCAGCCAGGCACAGCAGAACGAGCGCTATGTGGTCGTGCTGCACGTGACCGAAGACAATGACTGGCCGCAGCGCATCCTCGTGACCGATCTCCTGCCTGCAGGCTTCGAGATCGACAATCCGAGCATCGTCAACAGCGCCCAGCTCTCGAACTTCGACTTCCTCAGCGAAGTTCAGCCCGCCCATGTCGAATTCCGCAACGACCGTTTCGTCGCCGCCTTCGACCAGAATTCCGGAGCAGACCGTGACATGACCTTCGCCTATGTCGTGCGCGCCGTGACCCCCGGCGTCTACGATCATCCGGCCGCAAGCGTCGAGGACATGTATCGTCCGCAGTTTTCGGCCCGCACGGCGATGGGCCGCATGGAGGTGCTGGGCGCCCAGCAGTAAGAAGCAGTCATGAAGGCGCGGTGGAAAATTGCGATCGGCTTTGGAGCCACTGCCTTGATGGTGGTGGCTCTGGTCTTTGGCCTGGAAGCCGCAGACCGCGCCTATCCGCCGCCGCTCGACAATGCCCGCATAGTCTCGGCCGAAGTGCTCGACGCCAATGGCGATCTGCTGCGTGCCTTCGCAACGCCTGAGGGCCGCTGGCGGCTGAAGACCGGCGTTGCCGATGTCGATCCGCAATATCTGCGCATGCTGGTCGCCTATGAGGATCGGCGCTTCTACGACCACCACGGCGTCGATCCCATGGCGATCGGCCGCGCCTTCCTGCAGCTCGTCACCCACGGCCGCATCGTGTCGGGCGGTTCGACGCTCTCCATGCAGGTGGCGCGCCTGATCGAGCCGCGCAGCGAGCGCTCGATGACGGCAAAGCTCCTGCAGGTCGTCCGCGCCATCCAGATCGAGCGGCGGCTGACCAAGGAACAGATCCTCGACCTCTACCTGACCCACGCGCCCTATGGCGGCAATCTGGAAGGCGTGCGCGCCGCGAGCCTTGCCTATTTCGGCAAGGAGCCGAAGCACCTGACCGTCGCGCAGGCAGGCCTGCTGGTTGCCCTGCCGCAGTTGCCGGAAAAGCGCCGGCCGGACCGCAATCTCGCCGCAGCACAAGCCGCCCGCCATCGCGTGCTCGAGCGCGCCGCCGTCGCTACCGTGATCGGTGAGGGCGAAGCGGAACGCGCGTCGCTCTCGCCTATTCCAGCGGACCGGCGGCAGCTGCCGGCCTATGCCGCCCATCTGGCCGAACTGGCACTCAAGAAGCAGCCCGGCGTCATCAAGCATAAGACGACGCTGCGGCGGGATGTGCAGCAGGGTCTGGAAGCCGTTGCCGATGCGGCGGCGAAGCGGCTCGGGCCGAAGGTGTCTGTCGCCATGATCATGGCCGACGCCAAGACCGGCGAGATCATCGGCGAAGTCGGCTCGGCCAATTATTTCGATTCCTCGCGCGCCGGCTGGGTCGACATGACGCGCGTGCTGCGCTCGCCCGGCTCGACGCTGAAACCCTTCATCTACGGTCTTGCCTTCGAGCAGGGTTATGTGGCGCAGGAGACGATCATCGAGGATCGCCCCGCCGATTTCTACGGCTATCGCCCGCGCAATTTCGACATGAGCTACCAGGGCGATGTCAGCGTGCGCCAGGCGCTACAGCTATCCCTCAATGTGCCGGCCGTGCGTCTGCTCGACGCGGTCGGGCCGACTCGCCTGCTGGTGCGCTTCCGTCGCGCCGAGGTGAAGCCGAAGCTGCCGCCGAACGAGGCGCCCGGCCTTGCCATCGGCCTTGGCGGCGTCGGCGTGACGCTGAAGGATCTGGTGCAGCTCTATGCCGGGCTTGCCAATCGCGGCAAGGCGATGCGCATCGGCGATGGCGTTCAGGACGAGCCGGGACCGATCGACGGCGAGCCGCTGATGGAGCCGATCGCGGTCTGGAACATCACCGATATTCTCTCCGACATCATCGCGCCGCGCGGCAGCAAGCAGCTCGGCATCGCCTACAAGACCGGCACCAGCTACGGCAATCGCGATGCCTGGTCGATCGGCTATGATGGTGCGCATGTGCTTGGCGTCTGGGTCGGCCGCCCGGACAATGGCGCCGTGCCGGGGCTTGCAGGCTATGTTTCCGCCGCCCCCATCCTGTTCGAGGCCTTCGCCAAATCGGGCGTTGCCATAACCCCCTTCCCTCCGGCTCCCATGGGCGCCGTACGCATCGCGCCGACCGAGCTGCCGATCAGCCAACGGCGCTTTTCCGTGACTGCAGCCGGCCTACTGGCCGCCTCCAGCCGCGAACCGGCGCCGCAGATCGTCTATCCGCCCGAAGGCGCGCGCGTCGATCTCGGCGCCAGCAGCGGCAACGACCAGATCATGCCGCTGGCGCTGAAGCTGCAGGGTGGACGGGCGCCGTTCCGATGGCTCGCCAACGGCAAACCGTTGCCCGACATGTCTCGTCGCCGCACCAATCAATGGACGCCCGATGGCGCTGGCTATTCGACGCTGACCGTCATCGATGCCGCCGGGCGTGCGGCAAGCGTGCGCGTCTTCGTGGAATAATATCCTTCAAATCATTGCGAGCACGCTGCCCGCATTTTTGTCAGCCGGCGGCGTCCATGATATCCTAGGCATGACTCAAACGAGGAATGGCGAGATGTCGGAAGAGCAGGCAATCCGTGCGGTTGTTCATCTCTATGTCGATGGAATGGCATTCGCGAACGAGCCGGCGCTGCGCAAGGCCTTCCATCCGCGGGCTGGTATCATCGGCAATTATCAGGGCGCGGTGGAATGGATGACGCGGGATGAATTCATCGCCGCCATCGTCGAGGAAGGCAGCGCCCCGCCCGGCACCATACCGCTGATGGACATCGAGCTGATCGACATCGAAGGCGATGCCGCCAGCGTCAAGGTTGTCGACGAATTCGCCGGGATGAAGTTTTCGGATTATCTGTCGCTGGTGAAGATCGATGGACGGTGGAGCGTGGTGAACAAGGTGTATCATCTGCATCGGTAGTGATGCGGCACCGAGTATGCCGGGCCTTTGATACCCCCCTCTGTCGCTTTCGCGACATCTCCCCCACAAGGGGGGAGATTGTTGAGAGTATGCCGCTCATCCTCGTTGAAACAGAAACCTCGGTTTCAAAAGATGCGATGTCAGCTTGAGGCGAAAGACTGCCGCAGGTTGCCAATCTCCCCCCTTGTGGGGGAGATGTCACGAAGTGACAGAGGGGGGTGACGCACCCTCCGCGAACTCTTCGACAGCCAATTACCCTCTCAGCACCCCACCCGTCGACTTCGTGACATTCGCGACGATCTTCTGCGTCAGCGCCTCGAAATCCTCGTCGGTCAACGTGCGCTCGGCCGGCTGGATCTGCACTTCGATGGCAATCGACTTCTTGCCTTCGCCGAGCGATGCGCCCTCGAAGATGTCGAAGACGTTGACGCCGGTCACGAGCTTGCGGTCGGCACCGACGGCGGCGCGGACGATGGCGCCGGCTTCCACCGACTTGTCAACCACGAAGGCGAAGTCGCGCTTGACGGCCTGGAAGGGAGAAAGCTCCAGCGCCGGCTTCGTGCGGGTCGCCTTCTTCTTCGGTTCGGGCATGGCATCGACATAGACTTCGAAGCCGGCGAGCGCACCCGACACATCGAGCGCTTCCAGCGTCTTCGGATGGAATTCGCCGAAATAGCCGAGCACGACCTTCGGACCCATCTTGATGGTGCCGGAGCGGCCGGGGTGATACCAGGCCGGGCCGCCCTGCTCGATCTGGATGTTGGTCATCGGCAGGCCGCAGGCCTCGATCACGGCGAGAGCATCGGCCTTGGCGTCGAAGACGTCGACCGGCTTGCCGCCGCCCTTGGCGGCGTTCGACCACATGCGGCCGGCGCCGGCAAGCGTTGCCGTACCGCGGCGGATACCGCCGGCGACGCGACGCTGTCCCTCAGGCGTATCGCTCTCATAGGTGCCGGAGACTTCGAAGATCGCGACGTCGCCATAGCCCTTGTCGGCATTGCGCTGCGCGGCCGACAGCAGGCCCGGCAGCAGCGAGGGGCGCATGTCGGACATGTCTGATGCGATCGGGTTGGCAAGCTTCAGCGCATTGGAGCCACCGCCGAAGAGCTTCGCCTGATCTTCGGAAATGAAGGACCAGGTGACGGCTTCCAGCATGCCGCGCGACGCCAGTGCACGCTTGGCGGCGCGCGTACGGATCTGCAGCGTCGTCAGGATCTTGCCGTTGACGGCCGCATGGCTTGCCAGCGGCTGCGGCTTGATGTTGTCGACGCCATGGATGCGCATGATCTCTTCGACGAGATCGGCCTTGCCGTCGACATCCGGGCGCCAGGAGGGAACGGCGACCGAAATGCGCTCACCCGAACCAGAGACCGAGAAGCCAAGCTTCGTCAGGATGGACTTGCTCTCATCGGCCGAGACTTCGAGGCCGGTGAGGCGCTTGACTTCCGACAGCGGGAAATCGACGACCTTGGCCTCATAGCCCTTGTAGCCTTCGACGCGCGCCTTGGCAGCCGTGCCTCCGCAGCAGGCAAGCACCAGCTCGGTCGTGCGCTCGAGGCCAGGCACCATGTATTCCGGGTCGACGCCGCGCTCGAACCGATAGCGCGCGTCGGTGATGATGCCGAGGCCGCGGCCGCTCTTGGCGATGTTCATCGGGTCCCAGAGCGCCGATTCGATCAGCACGTCCGTGGTGTTCTCGTCGCAGCCGGAGTGCTCGCCGCCCATGATGCCGCCGATGGACTCGACGCCGTTGTCATCTGAAATGACGACATTGCTCGGGTTGAGCTTGTACTCGCGCTCGTCCAGCGCCAGCACGGTCTCGCCGTCCTTGGCGCGGCGCACGACCAGATTGCCCTTGACCTTGGCGGCGTCGAAGACGTGCATCGGCCGGCCCTGGTCGAAGGTCATGTAGTTGGTGATATCAACAAGCGCGCTGATCGGGCGCAGACCGATGGCAGCCAAGCGCTGCTGCATCCACTTCGGGCTCGGGCCGTTCTTGACGCCGCGCACGAGGCGGAGCGCAAAGCCCGGGCAAAGGCTGATATCGTCGAGATCGATCTTGAGCTCGGTCGACGTCTCGCCTTCGATCGCGAAAGACGGCGTGCCGCGCGGCTTCAGCGTGCCGAGGCCGGATGCGGCGAGATCACGGGCAATGCCGTAGACGCCTGTGCAATCCGGACGGTTCGGCGTCAGGTTGATCTCGATCATCGGATCGTCGAGGCCGGCATAGGCGGCGAAGCTCGTGCCGACAGGTGCGTCGTCCGGCAGATCGATGATGCCGTCATGGCTGTCGGAAATTTCGAGTTCCTTTTCCGAGCACATCATGCCGCGGCTTTCGACGCCGCGGATGTTGCCGATGGCAAGCGTCACGTCGATGCCGGGAACATAGGTGCCGGGAGCGGCGAAGGCGCCGACGAGGCCGGCGCGCGCATTGGGAGCGCCGCAGACGACCTGCACGGGCGCGCCGCTGCCGGTGTCGACCATCAGCACCTTCAGACGATCGGCCTGCGGGTGCTTTTCGGCCGAGAGAACCTTGGCGATGACGAAGGGCTTGAACGCGGCCTTGTTGTCGACCTCTTCCACTTCCAGCCCGATCTGTGTCAGGCGGGTACAGATCTCGTCGAGCGATGCGTCGGTTTCCAGATGCTCTTTCAGCCAGGAGAGTGTGAATTTCATGTGCTTTATCCCTTCCTTACGCGCTCAGACCGCCGAACAGGGTCGGCATATCGAGCGGGCGGAAGCCATAGTGGTTCATCCAGCGGACATCGGCGTTAAAGAAGTCGCGCAGGTCGGGCATGCCGTATTTCAGCATGGCAATGCGGTCGAGGCCCATGCCCCAGGCAAAGCCCTGATATTCGTCCGGATCGAGGCCGCCGTGGCGCAGCACGTTCGGATGCACCATGCCGCAGCCGAGGATTTCCATCCAGTCGGTACCTTCGCCGAACTTGACGATCGGGCCGGAGCGGTCGCACTGGATATCGACCTCGAAGGACGGTTCCGTGAACGGGAAGAAGGACGGGCGGAACCGCATCGTCACATTGTCGACCTCGAAGAAGGTCTTGCAGAACTCTTCGAGCACCCAGCGGATATTGGCGACGTTGGCCGTCTTGTCGATGACGAGGCCTTCGACCTGATGGAACATCGGCGAATGCGTGGCGTCGCTATCCTGGCGATAGGTCTTGCCGGGAATGATGATGCGGATCGGCGGCTTCTGCGCTTCCATGGTGCGGATCTGCACCGGCGAGGTGTGCGTGCGCAGCACCTTGCGCTCACCCTTTTCATCCGGCTGGAAGAAGAAGGTGTCGTGCATCTCGCGGGCCGGGTGCCCCTCGGGGAAATTTAGCGCCGTGAAGTTATAATAATCTGTCTCGACATCGGGGCCTTCAGCGATCGAGAAGCCCATGTCGCCGAAGATCGCGGTGATTTCGTCGACGATCTGGCTGATTGGATGGATGCGGCCGCGCTCAGTCGGCGACGAGCGCACCGGCAGGCTGACATCGACGGTCTCGGCCTTCAGCTTCGCGTCGATTGCGGCATCGCGCAGCGCACCCTTGCGCTCGTTGATCGCGTCGGTGACAGAGTTTTTCAGAGCGTTGATCGCCGCACCACGCGTCTGCCGTTCTTCCGGCGACATCGAGCCCAGCGTCTTCAGCAGTTCCGAAACCGAGCCCTTCTTGCCGAGTGCAGCGACCCTGACGGCTTCGATCGACTGCTCGTCGGTCGCCGCGGCCACCTCGGCCATGAGTTGGGTTTCGAGTGTTACGAGTTCCGTCATCTGATCCTGCCTTGCGGGCGGCGGGCTTGGAACGCCGCTCATTCCGCGGAATAATGGATGAACGCCCACATCAGACAGCTTGTGGCAACGATGAGGCGCTGCAGATCACTATCCATGTGCAGGCGGCCAATCAACCGGGCAAATGACAAAAACACGCCGAGAATGCGGTCCTTGGCACTTGTCGCCCGATGCGCGACCCATTTTTCGAGCCTCGCCCAACAAGGAAGCCTGACACGATGGAAAAGCATATGCTGCAAAACACAAAACCCGCGCCGGTTTCGCCAGCGCGGGTTTCATAATGAATTTACGAAAGACGTGCGAGGCAGCGTTAGTTAACGGCTGCTTCGAACTCGTTCTTCGTGCCGGCGTCCTTGAGGTACTCAAGCGCCTTCTTCGAAGCGGCGACGAGCGCGCCGAAAGCTTCCGACTCATGGATTGCCATGTCGGAGAGAACCTTGCGGTCGACTTCGATGCCAGCCTTGTTCAGACCGTCGATGAAGCGGCCGTATGTCAGGCCATGCTCGCGGACGGCAGCGTTGATACGCTGGATCCAGAGGGCGCGGAAGTTGCGCTTGTTGACCTTGCGGTCGCGGTAAGCGTACTGCTTGGAACGGTCGACGGCGGCCTTGGCGGTACGGATGGTGTTCTTGCGACGGCCGTAGAAGCCCTTGGCTGCCTTCAGAACCTTCTTGTGCTTGGCGTGGGCGGTAACGCCTCTTTTTACGCGTGCCATTTCATGATCTCCTTAGTCTATAGCGTTACGAATAGTCTTAGAGACCGTTCGGCAAGTAGTTCTTGATAACCTTACGGCCATCCGGTTCTGCGAGAACCATGGTGCCGCGGGCGTCGCGAATGAACTTGTTGCTACGCTTGATCATGCCGTGGCGCTTGCCAGCAGCGGCTGCCTTGACCTTGCCGGATGCGGTGATCTTGAACCGCTTCTTGGCAGAGGACTTCGTCTTCATCTTGGGCATTTTGCTACTCCTTCGATGCTTCCTGGCGCGCTTTGCTTAAAAGCCCTTCCCACAGATCCGGACTGGCCGGGCTGCAACAAGGTGCCGGAGCGTTTGTTGTTGAACGGCGGATACGGTGACGAACCATTCCACCAGCATTCTGAACTGCCACGGCATGCCCTGCCGGTCAGTTCGGACGCGCGCTTATAACCGCACTTGCCCTGAAGTGCAACGGTGCGAATGCAGGAATCTTTGCAGATCGATGACAACGCGCAACCGGACCACAAAAAGGAAAAAGCCGCCCAATGGGACGGCTCCGACCTCTTATTTCAACCTGCGCCTCACTTCGGCGCAAGTACCATCATCATCTGGCGGCCTTCGAGCTTGGGCTCGGCCTCCACCTTGGCGATCTCGATCGTATCTTCCTTGACCTGCTGAAGCAGCTTCATGCCCAGTTCCTGGTGAGCCATTTCGCGACCGCGGAACTTCAAGGTTACCTTCACCTTGTCGCCTTCTTCAAAGAAACGACCGATCGCCTTCATCTTCACCTCATAGTCATGGGTGTCGATGTTGGGACGCATCTTGATTTCTTTGACTTCGACAATCTTCTGCTTCTTGCGCGCCTCGGCGGCCTTCTTCTGGTTGGCGTATTTCAGCTTGCCCAGATCGAGGATCTTGCACACAGGCGGTTCAGCATTGGGGGAAATCTCCACCAGATCGAGACCGGCCTCCTCTGCCATTCTCAATGCCTGGTCGGTCGGGACAATGCCCATATTCGCGCCGTCGGCAGCGATGAGCTGAACTTTGGGAATGCGAATTTCCCTGTTGGAACGTGGCCCGTCCTTTACGGGCGCATCGGTTTTAAAGGGTCTGCGAATGGTCGTATTCTCCACGAATTGTTTCGGATAGTTGCAAGCCTCTCGCTCCCCGTCGGCGCAACTGACGGAAATGTCGTAAAAGCTGTGTTGAAGTCAATAGCATGACAGCAGGAAAAAAGCACCTCCCGCGTGTCAATAGAGCGTCACGGAAGCGCGAGATGCGCGAAGGACACAGTATCTTCGCCAATTATATAGAGAGCCCGACGAAAAGATCGAGGATTTTTCAGGTCACGCGGGCGCGAATCTGTTCTATAGGGCAGAAAATCCGGGAGCTTTTCATGTCCGAGACCATCGCCGCCATCCAACCGACCTTCCTTCCCGTTGGCACGGGCGAGAGCGAACGCCAGATCGCCATCATTCAGCGCGGCGCCGGCAAGGGCGCCAGGAATGTCAGCTTCGTCTGGTTGTCCGGCTATCGATCCGACATGAGCGGCACCAAGGCACTGGAACTGGATGCGCTGGCGGAGCGGCTTGGTATCGGCTGCATCCGCTTCGACTATTCCGGCCACGGACAATCCGGCGGCAAGTTCACCAACGGCACGATTTCGCGCTGGCTGGAAGAGGCGCTTGCCGTCATCGACCATACCAAGCCAAAGAAGATCGTTCTCGTCGGCTCGTCGATGGGCGGCTGGATCGCCCTTCGGATCATCCAGGAACTGCGCAAGCGCAAGAAGGCACCCGCCATTGCGGGCCTCGTGCTGATCGCGCCGGCACCCGATTTCACCGTCGACCTCATCGAGCCCAACCTTTCCGATGTCGAGCGGCGATCGCTGGCGGAGCACGGTTATTTCGAGGAGCCTTCGGACTACAGCCCCGAGCCGAACATCTTCACCCGCGCCCTCATCGAGGACGGCCGCGCCAATCGCGTGCTCACCGGCATCATCGAAACCGGCTGCCCGGTGCATATATTGCAGGGTATGCAGGATGCCGACGTGCCTTTCTCGCATTCGTTAAAGCTGGTCGAGCATCTGCCGGCCGACGATGTGGTGTTAACACTTGTGCGCGATGGCGATCACCGCCTCTCGCGGCCACAGGATCTGGAGCGCATGCTCTCCGTGGCCGAGACATTGGCGCTGCACAATACGCCATAAAAACAAATAGATACCAGCGAAACACTCATCGCGCGGCCTCCTTTTCCGGCCGCCTCATGCGCGCGCCTGCGTAATCGCAGGCAGCAAAAGATTATGGCAACTATCTCCTCGATTGTGCCGAAATTAACCATATGAGCCGGTTCCGGCGTTAACACTTAAGTAACGATTGACTTCGCGCACCCCCCTACATTAACAATTTGTTAACAAATGCAGGGACGATACAAGGATAGTGGGCGTGCGTATTAAGGGCTTGTTGATTGCCTTCGCTGCTATAGTTGCGATGTCGTCGGCCGCGATGCCGGCACCTCAGCAGGGTGTTTCGATGACCGTCGGCAACGTGACCTCCCAGCCGATCGGGCACTACGACTTCTGCCAGAGACATACCGACGAGTGCGGGCCGACCCGCAATGTCGGTCCCGTCGACATGAACGCGGCCTCCTGGGCTCTCGTCAACCAGATCAACCTGCGCGTCAACAAAACCATTCGTCCGGCGACCGACATGGAAGTCTACGGCCAGGAGGAATATTGGGAATATCCGAAGACTGCCGGCGACTGCGAAGATTTTGCCCTGCTTAAGCGCAGAATGCTGATGCAGAGCGGCATTTCGGCCTCCAACCTTTTGATGACTGTGGTGCGCAAGCCCGACGGCGAAGGACATGCAGTGCTGACGCTGCGCACCAAGCAGGGCGATTTTATCCTCGACAACCTCGAGGACGAGATCAAGGTCTGGACCAAGACCCCCTATTCCTACCTGAAGCGCCAGGCGAGCTTCAATGCCGGCCGCTGGGTCACCATCGAGAACGGCAACGACGTCCTGGTCGGCGCCGTCAAGTAAGCGCAAGCCAATTATCATCACGCGGAAAGGCCGGCCCATCGGACCGGCCTTTCGCTTTTTCGTCATTTAATAAGAACGGTCCTCACTTTCGAGTGCGGACGAATTTGTCTCCACTACGAACGTCAATGGTTCTTATGGCTCTGCTGGCCTGCCTTGACATGTTGCTCTTGGGTGCCGCCACGCGGGCCTTCAGAGTGCGGCTCACGGGAACTGGTGGATGAAGCACGCCTCGTGTTGTCATTGTCCATGCGCTTGTGGCTCTGCTGGCCAGATTTCACATGCTGCTCGTGGATTCCACCTTGGTTTGCCATTGGATCATCTCCTTTGGTTTGCAGACGAGGCCAAGAGCGGCCTCGTGTTGCTAACCGGTGGCGGCCAAAGGCGTTCCGAAATTTAACATTTCGTGATGACGGACTATCTTCGCTCGACTGGTGGGGACAAAAGATCCTTCATGCCTCACCCATTTCCGATCAGAATGCCGGCACCCAGCACCAGCGAGCCGCCGAGGACGACCTGGAAGGCAGCCCGCAGGAACGGCGTCTCCATATATTTGTTCTGGATGAAGGCAATGGCCCAAAGCTCGAAGAAGACGACGACGGCCGCGGTGATCGTCGCGGTCCAGAAGTGCGGAATGAGGTAGGGCAGCGCGTGGCCGAGGCCGCCGAGCGCCGTCATGATACCACAGGCAAGGCCGCGCTTGATCGGCGAGCCGCGACCGGAGATCTTGCCGTCATCATGGGCCGCTTCGGTGAACCCCATGGAAATGCCGGCGCCGACCGAAGCCGAAAGGCCGACAAGAAAGGTCTGCCATGTCTGCTGCGTGGCAAAGGCGGCGGCGAAGATCGGCGCGAGCGTGGAGACGGAACCGTCCATCAGACCGGCGAGGCCTGGCTGCACATAGGTGAGTACGAACTGGCGGCGTGCCTGCGCATCCTCTTCGTGCTTAACCTCTTCCGGCGTGTGCTTCTCGCCCAGCATGCGGGCGACGTCTTCATGCCCCTGCTCGGCCAGCGCGAGATCGCCGAGAAGCTGGCGCGTCGAGGCATCGGACACCTGCTTGGCCGCTTCGACATAAAAATTATAGGCCTGCTGCTCCATCGCCTCGGCCTCGTCGCGCATGGCATCGAGCGAGAGGTTCTTGCGCAGCCAATCCGGCTTGCGCTCGTAAAAGCCATGCACATGCTCGCGCCTGATCAGCGGGATACGCTCGCCGAAGCGGCGGCGGTGCATGTCGATCAGCGTCTTGCGATGGGTATCCTCGACTTCGGCCATGTCTTCAAAGACCTTGGCGGACTCGGGATAATGCGGGCGCAGCGTATCGGCATAGGCGAGATAGATGCGCGAATCGTCCTCTTCGGCCGCGATGGCAATCGCGAGGATCTCCTGCTCGGAGAGAGAGGTGAAGGGACGTTTCGATGGATGGAACAAGCCTAGCAGCATCGGGGGCAACCTCATGACTTTAGAATTATTCTAAATCTAAAGTGGGTCGCTGCGCCGGTCAAGCATGGAGGTGCCGTTGCGGGGAAAATCACGCCGGAAAAATTTGCAGCCCGCCGGATCGGGCCGCGGCAAATAGCAAGACACTTTGACAGATTGCCGCAACATCTCCATGACGTCTTGGTCGCGCCGGGAAATGGCTTACATAAACGCCGACAGCAGTCAGTGCCGCGAACTTCCACGCGACCGCTTGGAGACTATGATGGAAAACGAGATACAGGCTCGCGCCGCCCATCTTGCCGGCATCCGCGAAAAGGCCGAGGCCGAGATGGCGCGGATGGGCATCGATGCCGCCTTCATCGACAGGCTGGTCGACACATTCTATGGCCGCGTTCAGGCACATCCCCGGCTCGGACCGGTGTTCGACGGACGGCTTGCCGGGCGCTGGCCCGACCATATGGACAAGATGAAACGCTTCTGGTCCTCGGTCGCCTTCAAGAACGGCGCCTATGGTGGCAAGCCGGTGCAGGCGCATCTCGGCGTCGAGGGCATGGCGGCCGACCTGTTTCCGGAATGGCTGGCACTTTTCTCGGAAACACTTGCCGATATCGCACCATCCAAAGAAGCAAGAGACTGGTTCATGGCGACGGCCGAGCGCATCGCCAAGAGCCTGACGCTCTCACTCTTCTATAATCCGGCGCTGGACGATCCCGCGAGGAAGACGGTTTAGGGCGGGCCACGCGAAAATACGGAGCTCGACGGCAGATGCCGACAGGCGAGCGATTGGCGGAGCTTCAAAACTTCGCCGCCAGCAACTGCGGCAAGAGGTGAGCGATGCTCACTCTCTCGACGGCGGCAAGTCACTTCAACCTCGCCGCCGCAAGGTTAGCCGGCGCCTATGCATGTGCTTTGCGATAGGCCGCAACCGCAAGCCAGATTGCGGAAAGCAGAAAGTAAAAAGCTCCGAACGCCGCATAGGGGACGATGTCCAGAATCGTCGGCGCAACCGTGCCGAGGGATCGGCTGAACATGAAACCGCCGGCAAGGGCCGACTGCGCACCACTCAAGATCATCACCCATTGAGCGCCATAGGCGCGCCAGCGCCTCACGCCGGTATAGAGTTGCAACAGGCCCGAGAGGATCGCCCAAGCCCCAAACACGGCGAGGACGGCATAGGTGCTATTATAGGCGGCCACGACAACGGCGAGCGCCGTGACGATGCTGACGACGACGTTCAACGCCTGAGACGGATTAACCTTAAAGCCGCCGTTAACCCGGGCGTCGACCATATTGGCGAGAGCATCCCATACAGGATAGATCACCAGCAGAAACGCGGTGGGCAGCGCTTTTGCACTGAAGAGGATCGCGGCGAAAATCCAGGCGATAGAGAACAGGGCGCGTGTAAAATAGTAGGATTGCAGCCAGTTGGACTGGGGTGAAATGCGGCTTTGCATCGGTAGGTTCCTTGTATTTGCCTACCTACTAGTAGGAAGATAAACTCACCGAGTCAACACGATGCCAGAACACCGTTTTGTGAAAACCAGAAGCGCTGGAGCAATCTTGACAACCAGCCTACCAAAAGGTAGGCAGCGACATGAAATCAATAGCTTCGACTTCGGAAAAAATTCTCGACATCGCGCAGTCTCTCATCGTGGCGGGAGGTTACAACGGCTTCAGCTATGCCGACATCTCCGCTGCGATCGGCATCCGGAAGGCGAGCATCCACCATCACTTTCCGACGAAGGCCGAACTGGTCTCGGTGCTGGTGGATCGCTACAGGCAGCAGGCGGAGGCGGGTCTGACGTCTCTGCGCGAAGGGATCTCGAGCCCCTCAGAACAGCTGCAGGCCTATGTGAACTACTGGCATTCATGCATTCGGGACGCCTCGCTGCCCTTCTGCGTCTGCGCGATGCTCGCCAGCGAGATGCAGATGCTGCCGGAAGCGGTCGCTTCTCAGGTCCAAGGCCATTTCCATAGCCTTGCCGGATGGCTTACGTCAGTGCTGCGGGCTGGGGCTGAAAATGGCCTCTTCCAGCTGGACAAGCGGCCTGAGGAAGAGGCTCAAATGCTGATGGCCTCGGTTCACGGGGCAATGCTCTCGGCAAGAGCTTTCGGCGATCCAGGATTGCTCATCGCAATCGTTGCGCCCCAGATCGCCAGGCTTCAAACGCCGGATTGACAGACCGTTGCCGGGCCAAAACTCAACCAATGACCGCTCACGGCCAAAGGCAGCATTTGCAGCAAGGCTATGGGCCTCGCCTCAGCCTTTCGCTGCAAAAATCGTTGCCCCGATGCTGGCGGAAACGACGAGGGCCGTTCCGAACATCTGCGACGGTGTCATCGGCTGCGACAGGATAATGAAGCCGGCAAAAGCGCCGATGGCGGGCTCGAGGCTCATGAGGATGCCGAAGGATGAGGTCGGCATGCGCCTGAGCGCCACCATTTCCAGCACATAGGGCAGCAAAGGCACAAGCAGTGCCAGACCAGCTATTTCGAGGAGCCCAAAACCCGTTAGATGCGACGCGGCCGAGGCAAAGCCGAAGGGCGTCGACACCACCGCCGCGACCAGCAGCGACATGGAAAGCCCTTCGAGGCCCTGGAAGGCATTGCCGACCTTCTTCGTCAAAAGAATGTAGCAGGCCCAACCCGCGCCGGCGCCGATGGCAAAGAGGATACCCGGCAGATTGCCGACCCATTCCTCGCCGTCATAGGCGAGCAGCAGAACGCCGATCGCCGCGAAGATCGGCCACAGAAGCTGGCGGCTAAGGCCGAAGCCAAGGGTCGCGACCAGCAGCGGCCCGAGAAATTCGATAGCAACGGCAAGGCCCAGGGGAATGCGCGCGATCGCCGAAAAGAACGCGGTCGTCATCAGCGCCGAGACGGTGCCGAGCGCCAGCACGCCGAGCCATTGCGAGCGGCTGTAGCTCATGATCTTCGGACGGACGATGATCGCCAGGGCGACGGACGCAAAGACGAGCCGCAGCCATGTGGCGCCGGCCGGCCCATAGGCATTGATGATCGGAGCCGACAGAGCCGAACCGAACTGGATGCAGGACATGGACATGACGCACATCAGCACGCCGGCGGCAATGCCGCCGGTCGATGGCGCAACATCCGGATGCGGCATCAGGGCCGCGCCGCCATCCGTGCCACCTTCGATAAGCTTCTGGTCCATGACCTCTCCCGTTTGGCGGGTTTTTTAGAGGTCTGGCCCTATGCTGGCAAATTCAAACTTTTCATCCTGCGATCAGGCGCTTTGATGCAAGCGCCTCTCAGCTTTCGAGGCCCTTCAGCACATTGGCAACGTTCAGGCCGATTTCGGGCACGCCATAGCCGCCCTCCATACAGACGAGGACGGGCAGCCCCGCGGCCGAGACGAGCTCGCCCATGCGGGTGAAATCCTCCGACGTCAGCTTGAAGAAGGAGATCGGATCGCGCTCGAAGGTATCGACGCCGAGCGAAAGCACGATCGCCTCCGCGCCGAAAGCCCTGATGCGGGCAAGCGCATCGTCGAGTGCTGACGACCAGGCCTCCCAGGGCGTGCCGCGCGGCATGGGATAATTGCGATTGGTTCCGAGACCCTCGCCCTCACCTTCTTCGTCGGCATGGCCAAGGAAATAAGGAAACGCATGGATGGGATCGCCATGCAGCGAGGCGGTAAAGACGTCGCCTCGGCTGTAGAAAATGTCCTGCGTGCCGTTGCCGTGATGGAAATCGACATCGAGCACGGCAACCTTGACCGCGCCATGATCGCGCAGGCGCTGCGCGGCAACGCCGGCATTGTTGATGAAGCAATAGCCGCCGAAGAGATCGAAGCCGGCATGATGACCGGGTGGGCGGCAGAGCGAAAAGGCAAAGCGATTGCCGGCGTTCAGCCAATCGGCGCCCGTCAGGGCGCAGCGCATGGAGGCGAGCGCCGCTTCATAGGACCCTTTGGTGATCGAAGTATCGGCGGCATTGGCATAATGGCCGATCATGCCGACGATATTGTCAGGCACACGCTGGCTGGTGCGCCTGACGGGGAAGGAATTGGCGATCGCCTCGCCCTTGTAGCCGGCAGCGACCCAGCGATCCCAGACGGCGCCGAGAAAATCGAGATAGGCCGGATCATGGACCTTGCGCGCCGTCTCCAGCCCATGGGCTTCAGGCGCAACGACATCGGTAAAGCCGGCCTCCCTGACGGCGGCCAGAATCCATTCGGCGCGGAAGGGCGCTTCGAAGGGCGTGACGAGCTGGCCATCATGCAGCTCGGTCTTCGCGTCCCTGAGCTTGTGATCTTCCGAGTAAATGACACGCATCGTCGCCTCCTCCGTCATCCTGTCGGCGCAAAGGCTTACATGGATCGCGCACGAGAAAAAAGAGCACGGAGCGGTCTTGAAGGTCATCGCAAACAACGGCACCTTCCGCCTGCAATTGAGGAATTGGAGACAGCCGGCATGAAAATCCTGATGGTCGATGTCGATGGCGTGTTGGTTCATGGCCGGCCAAGCGACGGACTGCCGCTTTTCACCTATCTGGAGCGCGATCTCGGACTGAAACTTGAGGTGCTGCAACAGGCGTTCTTCAAGACGTGCTGGGTCGATATCGTCACTGGACGTGATGCGCTGGAGCCGAGGCTTGCAGAGGTTCTCGGCAGGATCGCACCCCATCTCAGTGCGAGAACGCTGATCGACTACTGGTTCGAAAACGATTCCCGTCTCGACCACAGCCTGCTCGAGGACTTGGCCGCGCTGCGCGCCGGGGGAACGAGGATGTTCCTCGCGACCAACCAGGAGCACATGCGCGCCGCCTATCTGATGGGCGAACTCCGGCTCTCCTCGCATTTCGACGGCATCTTCTATTCCGCCGCCCTCGGCTATCAGAAACCATCAACCGAATTCTTCCGGCTGGCGACCGAACGCGTCGGGCTTCCCGCCAGCGAGATCGGCTTCATCGATGACGTCGAGGCCAATATCGAGGCGGCGCGGCAATTCGGCTGGAAGGCGATGCAATGGACATCGGGCTCCAAGTTGCGGGATGCCACTGCCGCCTTCTCTGCCTGAGCGGGCGCTCTCAGGCCGCAATCCGCTTATAGAAAATGGTCGTGTCGCAAAGGCCGCCCTCTGGCCACATGGCATAATCCGGCACCACGCCGACGCGCTGCCAGCCGAGGCGCGGATAGATCGCTTCGGCATCGCTGCCGGTTGCCGTATCGAGCACGAGCAAGGTCTTGCCGATGCGGGCGGCTTCGCGCTCCGCCGCTTCCATCAGGAGGCGGGCAAGGCCCTTGCCCCGTGCGGAGCCGTGCACCAGCAGCTTCTTGAGATCGCCGCGATGCGGCTGGTTCGGCATCTGCGCGGCCCCCACCTGCACTGTGCCGACGACCCTGCCCGCGATCACGGCGACGAAAAGCGATGTCGCGCCGCTTTCGACGCTGTCGGCAACGCCCTGCCAATAGGGCAAGGCATCAGCCGTTCCGTAAGGCTGCATAAAGCCGACGGAGGCGCCGCCATTGACGCAATCGACAAGCACATCGCAGAGATCGGATAGGCTGGCGCGGGCCTCGGCGGCGGAGAGAAGACGAATATCGGTCATGAAAAGGTCCTTGGGTAGCTATGAACGGCCGTGATCGAGGATGACGCTGTAGCGTGCCGGACCCTCGCCGGGATTGTGGAAGGCATGGCCGTCGCCGACGCCCATGAAGAGACAATCGCCGGGCATCAGGTGATGGGTGACATCGCGATGGGTCACCTCCATCTCGCCCTCGAACAGCCAGACATGCTGGCTCATATCGGCGCTCGCCGTATTCGGCGGGAAGATGACCCGCGCACCGGCGGGGAAGATGACCTCGACGACATCGACCTTCGAGCCCGTGCCCAGCGGCGAGACGGCGCGCCTGACATAGCCGGTTCCCGGATCGCGCCAGATCGCCTGCTGCTCGCGGCGGGCAAGCGGCGATACCTCATCCTCTTCCTCGGCGAAGAAAGCCGATAGTGAGAGGCCGAGCGCCGCGCAGAGCCGCGACAGCAGCGAAGCCGTCGGGCTCGCCTCCGCCCGCTCGATGCGCGAGATCATGGCGCGGCTGACGGCCGAGGCAGTGGCAAGCTCATCCAGCGTCAGGCCGCGGGCGACGCGCAGCTCCTTGATGCGCACGCCGATCGCCAGTTCCAGATCATCATCCGCCATTATCAATGTCTCACGCCTTGGAATTCTACTATATGAGAAATACACGATCTCATGATGGAATCAAGTCCGCATCGGCGCTCCCTGGCGGCGGGCCGGAAAAGGCTAACATAACGTGAAGATAGCCGCCAAAGCCCCGCTTTTCCGCTTTGCGGCGCGGGGCGGCGCTGCTATATGGCGCGCATGAGCACCAATTCCACCACTCCGCTTTCGCATATCCGCAACTTCTCGATCGTGGCCCATATCGACCACGGCAAATCGACGCTGGCCGACCGCCTGATCCAGACGACGGGCGGCCTTGCCGAACGCGAGATGTCGGAACAGGTGCTGGACAATATGGAGATCGAGCGCGAGCGCGGCATCACCATCAAGGCCCAGACGGTGCGCCTGCACTACAAGGCCAACAATGGCGAGACCTATATCCTCAACCTGATCGACACGCCCGGACACGTCGACTTCGCCTACGAAGTCTCGCGCTCGCTGTCGGCCTGCGAGGGATCGTTGCTTGTCGTCGACGCCTCCCAGGGTGTGGAAGCGCAGACGCTCGCCAACGTCTATCAGGCGATCGACAACAATCACGAGCTCGTCACCGTCCTCAACAAGATCGACCTGCCGGCGGCCGAACCCGACCGCATCAAGGATCAGATCGAGGAAGTGATCGGCATCGACGCATCGGACGCCGTGCTGATTTCGGCCAAGACCGGCCTCGGCATTCCCGACGTTCTCGAAGCCATCGTCCATAAGCTGCCGGCGCCGAAAAGCGCGGGCGGCGAAAAGGCCCCGCTGAAGGCGCTGCTGGTCGACAGCTGGTACGACACCTATCTTGGCGTCATGGTTCTAGTGCGCATCATCGACGGCACGCTGACCAAGGGCCAGACCATCCGCATGATGGGCACGGACGCGAAGTATCAGATCGAGCGCGTCGGCGTTCTCACGCCGAAGATGGTCGCCGTCGACAGCCTCGGCCCCGGCGAGATCGGCTTCATCACCGCCTCGATCAAGGAAGTGGCCGACACCCGCGTCGGCGACACCATCACCGAAGACAAGCGCCCGACCGCGGCGGCGCTGCCGGGCTTCAAGCCGGCCCAGCCTGTGGTGTTCTGCGGCCTCTTCCCGGTCGATGCCGCCGATTTCGAAGACCTGCGCTCGGCCATGGGCAAGCTGCGCCTCAACGACGCCAGCTTCTCCTTCGAAATGGAATCGTCCGCCGCTCTCGGCTTCGGCTTCCGCTGCGGCTTCCTCGGCCTCTTGCACCTGGAAATCATCCAGGAGCGCCTGGAGCGCGAATTCAATCTCGACCTGATCGCGACGGCCCCTTCGGTCGTCTATCAGCTCACCATGACCGACGGCACCGAGATCGAGCTGCACAACCCGGCCGACATGCCCGACGTCGTCAAGATTGCCGAGTTCCGCGAGCCGTGGATCAAGGCGACGATCCTGACGCCGGATGACTATCTCGGCTCGATCCTGAAGCTCTGCCAGGACCGCCGCGGCATCCAGACCGAGCTGACCTATGTCGGCAACCGCGCCATGATCACCTACGACCTGCCGCTCAACGAAGTCGTCTTCGACTTCTACGACCGCCTGAAGTCGATCTCGAAGGGCTATGCCTCCTTCGACTACAGCCTGACCGACTATCGCGAGAGCGATCTCGTCAAGATGTCGATCCTCGTCAATGCCGAGCCGGTGGACGCGCTTTCCATGCTCGTGCACCGCTCCGCCGCCGAAAAGCGCGGTCGCGTCATGTGCGAGAAGTTGAAGGACCTGATCCCGCAGCACATGTTCCAGATCCCGATCCAGGCCGCCATCGGCGGCCGCATCATCGCCCGCGAGACGGTGAAGGCACTGCGCAAGGACGTGACCGCCAAGTGCTACGGCGGCGACGCTACCCGCAAGCGCAAGCTGCTCGACAAGCAGAAGGAAGGCAAGAAGCGCATGCGGCAGTTCGGCAAGGTCGAAATCCCGCAGGAAGCCTTTATTGCCGCGCTGAAGATGGGGGATGAGTGAGCGACCCGAAGAGCGGTATCTCAGCTTCCGTCGAGAATAACGCTCGCGCCAGCAAAATTGAGCGCGAGCGTCTCTGGCTCATCGAAAATACAGATGCGATTGCCAAGGCGAATGCCGATGTCGAAAGACATGGTCTGCCTTTTGCGCAGTATCGCCAGTTCTGACGGCACAACTTTGCCGCTTCAGCATTAGGCCTGCCCCATATATTCCTTCGTCAGCCCTTCATACTCCTCCATCGCCGGCAGCGCGGCATAGCTGTGCTTGGCCGGCGTCGTCACCCAGGGCAGCTTTTCGCTCGTCCAGGTCTCGATGAACGGCGTGAACCAACTTGGGTCGTCGAGCATGGTGGCGCGGACATTGACGAACCAGTCGACACCTTCAAGCTTGGTGAACATCCAGCTCATGCAATGCGGGCAGAAATAGTGATGGATGGCGTCGCCGTGCAGGCCGCCGATGACAGGTTCGCCCGCCGTCACCTCGAAACCATCCGAGGGGATGGCGGCGCTCAGCGAATAAGGGCCGGCAGTCATGCGCTGACAGCCTGTGCAATGGCAGGCCATGGTCAGCAGCGGCCTGGCGCTGATCCTCAACCGCACCTGTCCGCAACGGCAACCGCCCTCGCTTGGTAGTCCCAGCGTACTCATGATGTCATTTCCTCCTATTTCATAGATTATCGACGCGCGGCACGTCGCTACCAGCATCAGCCGCCCTGCAATTGACGAAAGCTCCTTGTGATCCTCAAGCCTCCGCGACTTGCAGAAGCTCCGTTCGGGCGCCGATCGTCCGCACCCAGGCCCTGGCGATGGCAAGGCCAGCCGTCTCGGCCGCAGCAGCATGCCTGGCCACGAGCTCCGGGTAGCGATCGAGCCAGCCCGGTTCCTTGCGCTCGATCGTCTCCTTGAATTCGCCGCACCAGCGCTCGACCACGGTGGCATTGGCCTCGAAGTGGAACTGCGTGCCATAGGTGGCGCGGCCGATGCGGAAGGCCTGGTTCGGCGTGATGCCGTTTGCCGCAAGACGCGTAGCGCCGGCCGGCAAGGTAAAGGTGTCGCCATGCCATTCGAAAATGGTGAATTCCTCGCCAATGTCGGCCAGCAGCGGGTCTGCCTTACCCTCTTCCGTGAGGCCGACCGTCTTCCAGCCGAATTCATGGGCGGTGCCGAGATGGTTTTCCGCTTCATAGGCGCGCGCCAGGATCTGGCTGCCGAGGCAGATGCCGAGCACGGCCTTGTCCTCGCCCTCGAAACGGCGCATCAGCCGCGCCAGCTCCGGCAGATAGGGATGGGTATGGTCGTCGCGAGCGCTCTGTTCGCCACCGAGCACGGCCAGCGCGTCGTAAGATGACGCATCCTTCGGCAATGCCTCGCCGCTCCATGGGCGGAACCATTCGATCACAGCTCCGGCTTCCTCCAGCGCGATGCCAAGCGCGCCGAGCGGCGTGTTCTTCATATTCTCGATGATGGCGACGCGCATTCCGATGATCCCCGAACATGTTGCCGGCAGAGATGAGCATGTGGCGGCGGGAGAGGCAAGTGGCCAGAGCGTTTCAGCGCTCGACGGAAATACAGAGCCGCTCTGGCCATCTGCCCTTGCGCAATTCCGGACGGAAAACCGCCTGGCACTTTTTCTGGAATTGCTTTGGCTTGCAGCGAACTAAAGTTGAGCCTAGATGTCAGCAAAATAGCGAAGGACCACGACGATGAGCGACAAGCCCCGCATCACCATTCTCTACTGCACCCAATGCAACTGGCTGCTACGCTCCGGCTGGATGGCACAGGAGTTGTTGCAGACCTTCACCGACAGCCTCGGCGAAGTGGCGCTGATCCCCGGCACCGGCGGCGTCTTCGAAATTCGCATCGATGGTGAGCTGCTATGGGAGCGCAAGCGCGATGGCGGCTTCCCGGGACCGAAGGAGCTGAAGCAGCGGGTGCGCGATGTCATCGACCCCGACCGTGATCTCGGCCATACCGACCGCGGATCGCTGGAGAGCTGAGCCTCCTGCCGCTCGGGGTTATCAGTCGAAAGGCGAACGGCAGGGCTGAGTGCCGTGGTTGATCGTCGTATAGCGATTGGTGCCGGGATTGTATGTTCGGTAACGTTCGGCGCACCAGGTCTGATGCTGCCTAAGTTTCTGAGCTGGCGAAGGATAGAGAGCCCTCGGCGGCGGCGCATAGGTTTCGCGCGGGGGCATTTGAACACGCGGGCTGTCGAACCGTTTCACCCCTCCCGTATAGGGTGGCGTGATCGGAAGCGGCTGGCCGGGCCTTGTGTAGAACTGCCGTTGCCCGAAACCGAAGCAGCCTCGGGAATCGCAGATGACCGAATTCGTGGTGCTCGGCGGAATGGCGATTTTCGGAGAATTCGAAGCAGCGGCAGCCAAACCTGCCTGCCCCAGCAAGGCGAGCGCCAGAGCGCAACCGGAAGCGATCTTGCTGAAGACAGCCATGACGAACTCCTGTTCCATACGCCGTGAAGCAATGTCCCTTTCACAAGGGCCATGCATCTATGTGGGATTGCAAGAGGGGCAAAACCAGTGCTTGGGCGTGCACACAGCCGTGATCTCGATCGGTTGATCCGCAACGCAGCTTGCTCCATAACAGCGCAATCATTTCTAGGAGATTGCCAGTGAGCAGCTTGAAATTCGGCACCAGCGGCCTTCGCGGCCTATCCGCAGACCTCACGGGACGGGCATCGGCGCTCTATGCGACGGCCTTTGCCCGCCATCTGCTGAAGAGCGGCCATGCCAAGCCGGGCGACCTCGTCCTCGTTGGCCGCGATTTCCGCGAATCGAGCCCGGCGATCTCGGCCACCTGCATCGGCGCGCTGAAGCGGGCGGGCCTGACGCCGATCGACTGCGGCACATTGCCGACACCGGCGCTGGCGCTCTACGGCCTGCAGCTGAAGGCGACCTCGCTGATGATTACCGGCTCGCACATCCCCGCCGACCGCAACGGCATCAAATTCTACCGGCCCGACGGCGAAATCGACAAGCGCGACGAAGTGGCGATCAGCGAGGAAGCCCTGGCAATCGGCGATTCCGTTCTCGACGAAACGCCAGCAGAAGCGGAAAACCGCACGGCGGAGACGGAGGCGCTGTTCCTGGAGCGCAACAAGGGCCTACTGCCTTCCGGCAGCCTCGCGGGCCTCACCATCGGCATCTATCAACACAGCACGGTGGCGCGCGATCTCTTCGGCCAGGTGCTGCAGCACTACGGCGCCCGCGTCGTGCCGCTCGGTCGTTCCGAGAGCTTCATCCCGGTGGATACCGAAGCGGTCTCGGCCGAGACGATCCGCCTCATGAAGGGCTGGGCGCCGGAGCATGGCCTGGACGCCATCGTCTCTGCCGATGGCGACGGCGACCGGCCGCTGGTCGCGGACGAAACCGGCGAGCCTCTGCGCGGCGACCTGCTCGGCCTCATCGCCGCGAACTTCCTCGGCGCACAAGTGGTCGTGACGCCGGTCACCTCCAATTCCGGCATCGAAGCCGCCGGCTCCTATGCCGTCACCCGCACCCGCGTCGGCTCGCCCTATGTGATTGCCGGCATGGACGAAGCCGTTGCCGCCGGCAAGGCCAATGTCATGGGCTTCGAGGCCAATGGCGGCACGCTGACGGCCAGCCGCTTCACCATCGAGGGCAAGACCTTCGAGCCGCTGCCGACGCGCGACAGCTTCCTGCCGATCCTGGCAACGCTCTACGCCGCCGCAAAGACCAAGAAGCCGCTCTCCGCCGTGGCCGGCAGCTATCGCCTGCCCTTTGCCGCCGCCGACCGTCTGGAGAATTTCCCCGTGGAAACCAGCGCGGCGCTGATGGCCTATCTGCGCGCCTCCGACGCCAATCTTGCGGATTTCCTCAAGCCCATTGCGAGCGTCGCCTCGAAGAGCGACATCGACGGCCTGCGGGTGACACTTGTGGATAACCGAATCATCCATTTCCGCCCCTCCGGCAATGCGCCGGAAATGCGCTGCTATGTGGAAGCATCGAGCGAAAACGAGGCAAAGGCCCTGCTGGAACAGGGACTTGGCCTGATCAGCGCATGGGCCGCAGCCCGGGTTTGACCCGGGCTTCACCCGCTTTTTTCACGATTGCCACGAAAACTTCAAAAACCCTGTTGACACCGGACGGCCACCCCCTTACATGCGTGTCCGTCGCCCAGATGGCGGAATTGGTAGACGCGCAGGTTTCAGGTACCTGTGCCGCGAGGCGTGGAGGTTCGAGTCCTCTTCTGGGCACCATTTCCCTTTTTTAATCGGTTTCATCCGATGCGGATTTTTTTGGATCCGTATGCTGAACCTATTGATATCCCCGGCAAAATCGAAAGCCATATGTCAGGTTGCGTCAATCCGTTTCATCAGATGGATTGCAATCACGACCGACATAACTCCGAACGCCGCTTTGGATTCACCGGCCAAATTCGGAACCGTGCCTCGGGTCAGATCGCTTTGGCGAGAATGACTGAAAAGCACGACAAGCGCACCGGTTCATTCGGTCTCTAGCTGCTGATGAAGCTGTCGAACACAATAATTCATGTCTTGATTGCGAGCGCGACGAGCAACGGAAAACATGCATCCTCGGCGAATATCCGAAAATTAGCTCACCACACCGCTCGATTGTCAGCCCCAGGTTTCCGACACTTTCCCTGTGCCATACCAAATCGCGCTGACCACTATGAACGACAGAACGCCATCCGAGACATAATGCCAGCCGGTTTCGACCGACATGAAAGCGATTGCAGCAAAGAAACCCCATGCAATGATGCCCAGCCAACGATTGAAGCTCGCCAGGAAGAAAGCATTCAGTGCGGCAACCGCCACATGAATGCTCGGCATGGCGCTGATGCCGCTGCCGAGATAAAGCTGCCCGCTCCGATATGCCAGGAACAAATAGTTTGAAGTCTGCCAGGTATCCGTGGCATCGCCTAGACTCCGCATGGTAGCGGCAAGATCAGCAAAACGATCACCGCCGTAGATCCGGTCGTAGAAGATCGGGCCGACTGACGACAGGGCTGTTGCAAGGACTGTCCCGCAAATAATCAGCATCAGAGCGTGGGCGAGCAGATATCTGGCACCGCGCTTCCGATCCGACCAAAGGCCAACGAAGACGAACATGGCGAACCACATCACCTTCCAGGTGACTTCGTATTGGAACGCCAGAAAAAGAAGCATCGGTCTATTGACCATCAAGTGGCTGAAGAACCAGGCGTCCGCGCCGAAGATCGTTCGATCTATGCTGGCCAGCAGAGGATCAGCGTAGAAAGGCACGATTTCGGGGATCGCGATCTTGAAGGTCGTGAAAGCGGTGAGGAACAGCAGATAGCCCAAGACGATGGCTGCCGTCTGCAACCCACCGTTTCGAAGAATGCGCAGTGTGCCCCGCAACGGAGCCATCATGTCAGTCAGGATGCCTCCGGCGATAGCGCCAGCGGACAAAATCATCGGGATGCCGATAAGGAATGTCTGCACATAGATGCGCAACAAAGTGAAATAACGGAAGGGCCAGGAGACCGCTGCGAGCCCGACATACAAAGAACAAACGGCGAGAAGAAGGACCCAGCATCGGCTTGCACTGTGTTGGGTTGCCATTGCAATCGAAGTTGGTTGATCCGACATCAAATCAAACTTTCAAATTCAAGTGGCAAGATATTATCTCAGGCTGCCTTACTAATTGGTTGCTATGTTCACTTCGCTCCCCAGGATTGCCAGTGACTTCCCTTCATCTATCGGAGGCGCGCCGTTTGCGGTCTGCATCTGTCCATCTCGAACGTAGCTAAGCCTGTTCAGCCCTAGTTCTCTCGAACCGCACCGCCGTCAGATCGACGGCAACGAGTTCGGAGGACATGTTCGAACCGCGTTCAAAGCCCGCTATTTCCTTGGTAGCTGTTCACCGGAAACGGGAATGCTCCCTGCCGGCGGCTCTGCGGGGCAGATCGGCACAAGCCAGCGAGGTTACCATGCTGTCGAGCAAAAGCTGCATGGCCAGCGTCACTCTGGGCTGCGTCAGTGCTTCAGGCTTTTCAGCCGCCTTAAACCGTTGACTGTTGGGACAGCCGCGACCTAATAGGATAGACCTTGAGGGATTTTCGATGGATCATAAGAGCGACTGGTACGATCTGATCGTGGGCAATGGCAATGTCAACGAAGGGCTCGGGAGGATGATCGGGTTCATCCTCGCGGTTATCGTGATCCTCAGCCTGATCTTCTGGATGATTTGAGCGCTGCCGGTTCGAATATCCCGGGCCGCCTCATCACTCCCACCATATATTGCACGTCGATCTAGTGCAGGCTTTCGGTGTCCGGCCTGACGCTGAGCCCCGCTTCGTGCGCCGCATCCAGGAAGGCCTTGCGCGACTCCTCGGCGGAAGCTTTGCCGAGCACGGCATCGAGGCAGACCAGCACGGCCTCATCGACCGCAGGCCCGCCACTTACCGGCCACTCCTCGCTCATACAGTTCGCCGCATCGAGCGCATTGGTTATGATTGCAAAATGTCCCGCGCCGCCAAGCTCGACTATGACGGGATTGCTCCAATCACCATGTTCCATGACCCTACCTCCTCATCCCGGCCATTTTGCGATAACGGGGAGTGGCGCGAGATGTTCCGGGACTGCGGGGGTGCGTTTAAGATTTTATTGGGCTTCCTTGGACCCGACCCAGTGTGAGGCACGCCGCGCGACGATCATCCGGCTTGCTTGCTGCCGGTCTCTCAAGACAAGACACCGATCGCCGCATCCGCGCTTCCCGCTTTGCGCAGACCTCCATCCCGCTATAGCGCTACCTCTTGCATCTCCAACTCGTTAACCTCTGCTCCAGGGAGGGCAAGACGAATAAGGGGAACAAAAAAATGAACCACGTCTGCAATCTGCTCTGGCTGGCCTTTAGCGTCGGCCTTCTCTTTGCCGCGCTGAACCGACGTTTGGTCGGAGATTATCTCAGCATGTGGTACCTGCTCGTGATCACGGCAATGGCGGTGATGGCCTGGGCGGGTTTCTTCCCGACTGACATGGCGACGCTGCGGGCGGGCTAATGTCCTATACCGGCATAAGAAAGCCGCCGAAATGCTCGTTCGGCGGCCTCAGGGCATTCGGATATCAGCGGATGATGCTGCCGCCGACAACGCTTAAAGCTTCGGACTCAGCGGCACGATGGCGGCAAAGCGCAGCCAGTCCTTCTCTGCCTTGGGCGTCCAGGCCGCCTCAGCAATGGCGGGCAGTCGCGGGAAGACCAGACGATTGAAATAGTCGCGGGAGATGAAATTCTCCTGCCAGATGCACGCCTGCACCCCCTTCATCAGGTGTTTCAGCTCATCGGGGAAATCGCCCTCGGCCTCGTAGGCATAGGTATGGGCTGGCGGCACGGTGCCTGCCCAGCTCGCGCCCGGCTCCTGCCAGGCGTCGGCCTGCACCATGTCGAGATAATAGGCCTGGCCAGGCGTCATGACGACCTCATAACCCTCGCGCGCCAGCTCGATGCCGACCTCCGGCTTTTCCCAGGCCATCAACAGCGTGCTCTTGGGATCGACGCCGCCGCCGTGTGCGACTTCGTTCCAGCCGGCAAGTTTGCGGCCACGCTCGGTGAGCATCGCCTTGATGCGCTTCAGGAAGTAGGACTGAAGGGCAAAGGTCCCCGATATGCCTTCCTGCTCCATCAGCTTGCGTGCGAGCGGCGACGTAAGCCAGGACCCATTGGCGACCTCATCGCCGCCGATATGGATATATTCCGAAGGGAAGAGCTCGACCATTTCATCGAAGACCTTGGCGAGGAATTCATAGGTGAGCTCGATCGCCGGGTTCAGGGCGTTGTTCGGATAGCCCTGCACGGAGTGATAGCTGTCCGGCGCCTCCTGCCCGTCCATCAGCTCAGGCAGAGCGACGAGGGTGGCGGTGCTATGGCCGGGAATGTCGATCTCGGGGATGACCTCGATGCCGAGCGCTGCGGCATGGGCGACGATTTCGCGGACATCATCCTGCGAATAGAAGCCGCCGACCGGCTCGGCCGCGTTACCGAGCTGCGGCAACAGCGGCTCGTCCGGTCCGCGCAGCACGCCCGTCGTGGTCAGCTGCGGATAGGCGCGGATCTCCAGCCTCCAGGCTTCGTCATCGGTCAGGTGCCAATGGAAGATATTGAGCTTCAACCATGCAAGGATGTCGAGAAGGCGCAGGACATCGTCCTTCGGGGTGAACTGCCGGGAGACGTCGAGATGGCAGCCGCGCCAACCGTAGCGTGGCCGGTCGGCAATCACGCCTGCGACCGGGAAGCGGAACTTGCCGGGCTCCCGCCGCGCGCCATCGAGAAGCTGCGCCAGCGTCGTCAGGCCATAGAGACGGCCTGACGCAGTGGAGAAGGCAAGCACGACCTCATTGCCGGAAAAGGAAAGCTCATAGGCTTCGCGGGCAAGTGCCGGCTGCTCAACGAAACGCAGCGCCCGGCCCTGCGGCGCAGCAATGAGGCTGAAAGGGATGTGATTGGACGGAAAGAGGCGGCGGAACAGCGCCTGCGCCGTGGCCAGCGCCTTGACGCTCGCGGCATCCGTGCCCTTGGCCGGATAGAGCGCGACCGGGAAGTCTTCGCCCGGCTTGACGTCGATCTTCGCCGGCCAGGGCTGGATGGCATAGGGGAGCTCCAGCCTGCCTTCCGGCAGCAGCACCGGCGGCGGCTCGCTGGTGCGATCGGCAAGCAGCAGGTCCGAGGTGAAGACCGTGACATGCGTGCCATCTTCCAGCGTCACATAGGCGGACTTAGCGCCATCGGTGCAATGCCGCGCGATGCGGTGAAGTGAGGAGACGGTGAATGTCCAGCTCTCTCCGGGCGCGATAGACACGCCGGCCGGCGGCGCAAACTCATGAAAATTGGCGTTGCGGCGGACGAAGACGGCATTGTCGCAGGCTTGCGGATCGACGAAGCGCGTCAGGGTCGTATAGGCGAGGCGAAAATTCGCAAGAGGCACATCCGAAAAATTGAAAAGTGTCAGGGTCAGGCGACCATGCTTTCCGCCCTCGGGAGACCATGTGTTTTCAAGATGATAGGAGGACGACAGCATGGCGTTCCCTTTTGGCAGCGAGCTTCAGTAGTGTTCGGACTGTGAGAAGGTGTGGGCAAGCTCGGCCTGCCCTGCCGTCAGGCCACAATCAACAGGCAGGCAGACGCCAGTGATCGCCGAGGCAAGCGGGCTTGCAAGGAAGGAGACGGCATTGGCAACGTCGACCGGATCGACGACGCGCCGCAGCGCATACCAGCGCTTCGCCTCCTCGAAGACATTCGGGTTTGCGGCGGCGCGCGCCTCCCAGGCCTGGGTGCGCACGGTGCCGGGCGCGACCGCATTCGAGCGGATACCGAACTTGCCGTATTCGACTGCGACCAGCCGGGTGAAATGCAAAAGCCCGGCCTTGGCGGCGCTATAGGCCGGATGGCCGAAGACGGCCATACCGTTGACCGAAGCGATATTGATGACCGATCCCTTCGACGCCTTCAGCATGTCTTCTACCGCACGGAAGCACAGGAAGGCCGCCTCGAGATTAAGGGCATTGTCGGCACGCCAGATGGCAGGCGTGGTATCGTGAAGACTGACGGCGCGGGCAGCACCCGCATTGTTGACGAGCGTCTTCACCACGCCGAGATCCGATGTGGCCTTGGCCATGGCGGCGACGTCAGCATCGCTGGTGATATCCGCCTTGAGTGCAACGAAACGCTCCGCGGAGCCGAGTTCTCCCGCTGCCTTTTGCACAGCTGTCTCGTCGATATCGACGAGCAGGATGATATCGTGGTCATCCGCCAGACGCTTTGCGATGGCACGACCGATATCGCCGGCCGCCCCTGTGACGATGGCAACGGATTTGCTCATATGTTTCCCTCTGATTTAAGTCCCGGAACGGCGAACACCCGCCGCTCCTTATTGTTGCTTCCCGCACGGCTCCTGACGCGAAACCGTTTGGAGCCTTCCTTAATCCCCCAGCAGCTGGCGGTCGTCGCCATCGCGATGGGTCACCAGCTGCTGTTTGATACGGCGCAGCGTCGCCGTTGCCTGTGGCTGGATGCGGTAGGCAATCAGGCTGGCGAGAATGTCCACCACGGCGAGGTAGGCGATGCGGGTCGATGTCGGCCGGTAGATATTGTCGCCCTCCGGCAGATCGACGGGCAGCGTGATCTCCGCGGCGCGCGCCACCGGGCTTTCACTCTGCGTCAGGGCGATAGTCGGCACCTTGGCTTCGCGCGCCAGCGCAAAGGCGCGCACCAGCTCGGCATTGCGGCCGGAGAAGGACGAGCCGATCAGCACGTCCGTCGGTTTGGCGGCCGCAGCCATCATCAGCTGCATGCTATGGTCGGAACTTGCGGTAATGCGGAGGCCAAGCCGGAACAGGCGGTTCTGCAGCTCGGTCGCGATCATCGAGGAATTGCCGCCGGAGCCGAAGGCATAGATCATCTCCGCGCCGGCAAGCCGGTTCGCCGCTCGCTCGATAGCGGCAACATCCAGTCCACGATGCAAGAGGAAGAGCGCGTTTTGCGCTTTGGTGATGATGTCCTGGGCGACGTCGGCAGGCGCGATGCTCTTCGGCTCGGGCTTCAGATAGCGCATGCCGACATAGGCGGTGCGCGCGAGCTGCACCTTGAAATCGGAAAAGCTTTCGCAGCCCAAACGCCGGCAGAAGCGGGTCACCGTCGGCGGGGAGACATCCGCCTTGCCCGCAAGCTCGATGATGGAAGCATTGACGGCGAATTCGAAATCATTGAGGACGATATCCGCGATACGGATTTCGGATTGCGAAAGCCGGCCCCTCTCGTCCTGCATGGTCGTGAAGATATCCATCAGCCCCCCTTTGTCGCTGTTTTCCTAACGTCCGACACGTAGTAAGCGACGCGATCCATCTCAACCTCACCTATTTCCGCCGGCACCTGTGAACAGGTTTGCGAGCAGATGCGGCTTGTCATTCGTTCCCATTCAGCCGGAACCCCGACATGCGATGGCCACCATGCGGTTCCTGCAAATTATTTTCTTGATACGTTGACAAATGACCATAGAAAGCAGAATTTGACCAGTGAAAATCGTAAATTATGAAAAGAATTTAAATGGCGGCTGCTATCATGCGTGATCCTTTCAAGAATCCCTTCTCCGCCAGCGATACCGCCAGGCATTCGATCTGGGAGATGCTCGTCCCGCGCGATATCGATGCTTTTCTTGCCGCCGACTGGTCGATGGTTACGGGCGATTTCGTTGAAGAAGGCTTCATCGGCATCGATGGCAAGCGCGCGGTCAGCCCGGACAAATGGCGCCTCGCCTTCCCGACGCTGTCGGCCTATCGCGACGAGTGGCTGCGTCAGGCACGCGACTTCGCCACGCAATCCTTCGCCGAGGATGCGCGTACCGCCATCTTCACGACAACGACCCTCGAAGACATCGAGATCGAAGGCGACATGGCTCTTGTGCGCAAGAAGTTCGACGGCAGCCTGAAGAGGTCGGACGGCGGCATCGACGTGATGAAGTGGCAGACACTTTATTACTGCCGGCTGCATGAAGGGCGCTGGAAGATCTGCGGCTTCACCGGCTATCTGCCGAACCCCATGGAATAGAGGCGACAGCATTGCGCATTTTCACCGCGGCCCTCGCGACCGAGACGAATACCTTCTCCCCCATCTGCATCGACCGGCGCGCCTTCGAAGCCTCTCTCTATGCGCCGCCCGGCATGCATCCGGAAACGCCGACGCTATGTTCCGCACCGATCACCGTCGGCCGCCGCATTGCAGCGGAAAAGGACTGGGACGTGATCGAGGGTACCGCCACCTGGGCCGACCCTGCCGGACTGGTGAATCGCCAGACATATGAGGGACTGCGCGACGAAATTCTCGAGCAGCTGCGGGCGGCGATGCCTGTTGATGCCGTCGTCCTCGGTCTGCACGGCGCCATGGTTGCGGATGGCTACGAGGATACGGAAGGCGACCTCCTGTCGCGCGTGCGCGAGATCGTCGGGCCGGATATCCTGGTCTGCGCCGAGCTCGATCCACATAGCCATCTGACCGCGAAGCGCCGCGCGGCGGCTGATTTCTTCGTCTATTTCAAGGAATTCCCGCATACGGACTTCGTCGATCGCGCCGAAGACCTCTGGCGCATCGCCATCGACACGCTGGAAGGCCGGGTCAAGCCGGTCATGTCCGTCTTCGACTGCCGCATGATCGATGTCTTTCCGACGTCGCGCGACCCCATGCGCTCCTTCGTCGACAAGATCATGGCGATGGAAAAGAGCGACGCCGATATCCTGTCCATTTCGGTCATTCACGGCTTCATGGCGGGCGATGTACCGGAAATGGGCACGAAGCTGCTCGTCGTTACCAATAATAAGCCGGATAAAGGCTCCTCGGTCGCTCGTGATCTCGGCCTGGAACTCTTCTCGAAGCGCGGCACTTTCATCATGCCGCAGATCGACGAGAAGCAGGCCGTGAGTGAGGCCATGGCCGCGACGTCCGGCCCGGTCGTCATTGCCGACCTATGGGACAATCCCGGTGGCGGCACGGCGGGCGACGCGACGGTCATCCTGCAGGAATTGCTCGATCGCGGCGCTACCGACACGGCGATCGGTACGATCTGGGACCCGATGGCCGTGCGGATCTGCATGGCGGCCGGTGAAGGCGCGGAAATCTCACTGCGCTTCGGCGCGAAATCGGCGCCGGGCACCGGCAATCCGATCGACGGTCTCGTCAAGATCATCCGCCTTGTCCCCAATGCCGAGATGCGATTTGGCGAGAGCTTCGCTCCCTTCGGCGATGCCGCACATATTCAGCTCGATGGCATCGACATCATCCTGAATTCGACACGCGCCCAGAGCTTCGACCCGAGCCTGTTCTCCGTCATGGGCATCGACCCCAGAACGAAGAAGATCCTGGTCATCAAATCGACCAATCATTTTTATGCATCCTTCTCGAAGATCGCCGCGGAGATCCTTTACTGCTCCGCAGGAACGCCTTATCCCAACAATCCGGCCCGCACGCCCTATCGTCGCGCGCGGAAGGATCTCTGGCCGATGGTGGCAGACCCCTTTGCGGAAGAACGGAAAGACGCCTGATATGGCTCCCAATATTGCCCCGAATACAAGCCGTGACATCGCCCTGGAAATCAGCCCCAAGCCCGGCGACAAGATCGACAGCCTCTCCACGCCGCGCCCGGTCATCGATGAAGACCGGCTGGCGGGCAATATCGCCCGCGTGCAGTCCTATATGGATGAGCATGGCCTGAATTTCCGCCCGCATATCAAGACGCACAAGATCCCGGCACTGGCACGCGCCCAGGTCGCCGTCGGCGCCAAGGGCATCAACTGCCAGAAGATCACCGAGGCGGAAGTCTTTGCCGATGCGGGCTTCGAGGATATTCTGATCACCTTCAATATTCTCGGCCCGGAAAAGCTCGCACGCCTCGCAGCTCTGAACAACCGGATTTCGGACCTCAAGGTCGTGGCCGACAGCGCCGTGACGGTTGACGGACTTTCCAATTACTTCGCGGCGCGCAAGCCGCTGACCGTGCTGGTGGAATGCGATACCGGCGGGGCACGCTGCGGCGTGCAATCTCCCGCAGAAGCCGCAAAGCTCGGCAAGCATATCGCCGGCAAGCCGGGCCTCGTCTTTGGCGGCCTGATGACCTATCCGAAGCCGGATAGTGCTGCCGCGACACAGGAATTCCTGTCGGAAGCCGTAGGGCTCCTGAAAGCGGATGGTGTCGAATGCCCGATCGTCAGCAACGGCGGCACACCGAGCCTGTTCGACGCGCATCTGGTAACCGCTGCGACGGAACATCGTGCCGGAACCTATATCTATAACGACCGCTCGATGGTGCGTGCGGGCCATTGCCGCGAAGAGGATTGCGCCATGCACATCCTCGCAACTGTCGTCTCCAGGCCGACGGAAGATCGCGCCGTCATCGACGCCGGCTCGAAGGCACTGACCTCAGATCTTCTCGGCTTTGCCGATTACGGTCAGGTGGTCGGCTATCCAGACGCCGTCATCAAGGGTCTTTCGGAGGAACATGGCGTGATCGACCTGTCGAAGTGCGCCGGCCCTCGCCCGCGGATCGGCGACAAGATCCGCATCATCCCGAACCACACCTGCGTCGTCTCCAACCTGTTCGACCAGATGGTGTTTCACCGCGATGGCGTCGTGACCCGCGTCGAAGACGTGGCGGCGCGCGGCCTCGTCTGGTAAGTCCACGATCTCATGTCAAAAGAAAACGGCGGCCTTCAGGCCGCCGTTCTTATTCTATCTTGTACCGATAGGCGGCCGCCCCCTCAGGAAGCGGCCTTGTTCAACAATTCCATGTCGATCTCTGTCAGTTCCACTCGACGCTCGAAGGCCTGGCCGCTTTCGTCGAAGAGATGGCAATCGCCGATGCGGATGCCTGTCTTGATTGGCGTGTCCATGCGGATGGCAGCACTGCCGGGCAATGTCGCGCAGAAATTCTCGTCGATCCCGTCAGTCGTCGCATAGGCGACAGTTTGGGCGCCAAGGCGCTCCACGACGGTCGGCACGATGGTCAGGGTCAGATCGCCATCGCCGAGCTGGACGTGCTCCGGCCGGATGCCGAGGGTCAGCGCCTTGCCGACGAAGCCGGGACGCGGCGCCACGGGCAGCAGAGCCTTCTGGCCCTTGTATTCCACCTCAACACCCGCATCGCTGAGGCCAGTGCAGGTGACGGGCAGGAAGTTCATCTTGGGATTGCCGATAAAGCGGGCGACGAAAGTATTTGCCGGCTTGTGATAAAGCTCCAGCGGAGCGCCGACCTGCGATATCTCGCCGGCGTTCAACACAACGATCCTGTCGGCCATGGTCATGGCCTCGACCTGATCGTGCGTCACATAGATCATGGTTGCCTGCAGCTGGCGGTGCAGCTTGGCGAGCTCGATACGCATATCGGCACGCAGCGCCGCATCGAGGTTCGACAGCGGTTCGTCGAAGAGGAAGATCTTCGGCTCGCGCACGATGGCGCGGCCGATCGCGACACGCTGGCGCTGGCCGCCAGACAGCTGGCCCGGCTTCTGCTGCAGACGCTGATCAAGATGGAGAATGCGCGCAGCATTCTCGACCTTGGCCTTGAGCTTGTCCTCTGCCATCTTTTCGACCCGCAAGGGGAACGCGATGTTCTCGAACACCGACATATGCGGGTAGAGAGCATAGGACTGGAAGACCATGGCGATGCCACGCTTGACGGGCGGCAGATCGTTGACGCGAGCACCATCGATCGTGATGTCGCCGCTGGTCACTTCGTCGAGACCGGCGATCATGCGCAGCAAGGTCGACTTGCCGCAGCCGGACGGACCGACGAAGACGATGAACTCACCGTCATTCACGTCGAGCTCAACGCCCTTGATGACCTCGAAATGACCATAGAATTTTTTGACCTGATTAAGGTGCAGCTTTCCCAAACTCTGTCTCCGCGCGGCGCCGCCATGTGGCGGGCAGGGCTCCAAAGGCCGCGCGCATTGCGCGCGGCCCGGTGACTTGCAGACTTACTTATACTGCTCGAGATCGGCAGCGGCCTTCTTCAGCGCATCCGCCGGCTGGGCTTGGCCCGTCACGACCGACTGGACCATGGCGATCATCACGTTCTGGAAGCCCTTATAGTCCTTGAAGAGCGGCTCGGGACCACCATAGGCGATGCCATCGATGAACGGCTTCCAAGAAGCGTCCTTCTTGACGAACTCGTCAACCATCGGAGACGGGCGCAGCGGCGTGAGGCCGGCGCCGCCCTGGAGCTCGTATTCGCCCTGCGGACCGGGAGAGGTGATGAACTTGGCGAGATCGATCGCCTTGTCCTCGACACCGCTGCCCTTGAAGACGGCAAGGCTGTCGGTGATGAGCAGCGTGCCCTGACCCTTGGCCGAAGGGCCGAGCGGCAGCGGTGCAACACCCCAGTTGATCTTCGTTTCCTTCAAGCGAGCGGCGGCACCCGAACCGGCCTGGATCATGCCGACCTTGCCATCGAGGAAGATGGCGCGCATTTCGTTCTGCTCGTAAGCCGTCGGTCCTTCGACCGAGTAAGGCGTGATGTCCTTGTAGGCCTGAAGGGCGGCCAGCACTTCCGGGCTGTCGAGAACGATCTTGTCGCCGTCGATGACTTTACCATTGTTGGTGTAAACCCAGTGCAGGAACTGGTGCATGGTGTTGTCGAAGGTCTTAGCCGAGAGGCCATAGCCGGGGATGCCGGTCTTTTCCTTGATCGCCTTGGCGTCGGCGATTTCCTCAGCCCAGGTGGTCGGCGGCTTTTCCGGATCGAGACCGGCCTGCTTGAAGAGGTCCTTGTTCCAGTAGAGCGCCTTGGTCGAGAAAGCGATCGGCGTGCCCCACTGCTGTCCATCGAACGTTACCGTGCCAACGATGCCCGGATAATAGGCCTTCTTCTCATCGTCCGTCATCGGGATCGGAACGATCAGATCGTTGTCCGCGAACTGCTTGAGCGTGCGCGAGCCGACATAGGCCATGGCAACGGGCGTGCCGGCTGCGGCGAGCGTCGTCGCCTTGTCCTGGCACTGTTCCCAGCCGACGACCTCAGGCTTCACGGCCCAGCCCGGATTCTTGTCTTCCCACTGCTTGATATACTTCACATGGATCGGATCGATGCTGTCACCGCAATAGATCCAGCTGATTTCCTTGTCGGCGGCCTGGGCGTTCACAGCGCCAAGCGCGGTGGAGCCGAGCAAAGCAAGGGCAAGAAGCCCCGTCTTGAAATGGAATGTCACGTTTAAGCTCCCGTTCTCTCTGGTGGTTGATTGATTTTATTGCTTCACCGCGCCGGCGGTCAGACCGCTGACGAGATACCGTTGCAGGAAGAAGATCACGACCAGAGCCGGCGCGATGCCGACGAAACTTGCGGCCATGAGTTCGTTCCAGACGACCTCCTGCCGGCCGAAATAGGCAAACAGCCCAACCGGCAGCGGCATGTATTCCGTCTTCGAATTGAAGGTAAGCGCATAGATGAACTGCTGTGCGTAGGAACCGATGAACGTGGTGATGGCGACAACGGTGATGCCCGGCATGGCGATCGGCAGGATGACGCGACGCAGCGTATAGAAATGGCTGGCGCCATCAACAAAGGCCGCCTCGTCGAGCTCCTTGGGAATGCGCATCATATAAGTGCGCAGCAACCAGATTCCGGAGGGAATGAGGAAAGCGACACCCGGTATGATCATGGCAAAATAGGTGTTCAGCACGCCGAAGGAGCGCATGAGCCGGAACAACGGGATCAGCAGCACGGCGCCGGAGAACATGTTAACGGCAAGAAAGGCACCGAGCAGCAGGCCGGAGCCTCGGAACTCGAAACGCGCGAAGGCATAGGCCGCCGGCACGACGAGGATCAGCACGATAATAGTGCTCACGCCGGAAATCAGGAACGAGTTGAAGATATACCAGCCGAAGCCAGGCACGCTGGTCCACATCGTGCGATAGGCCGCAAAGGAGCCATTTTCGGGAATGAACCGGTAGGGCGACGAGAAAAGCTGACTGAGCGGCTTCAACGAGACCAGGAACCCTTCGACGAAGGGCGCCAGCACGAAGGTCAGGAACAGCAGGATTCCGGCATAGATGCCGATGAGCTCGTACCACTTGTAGCGATTGATCATGGCGGGCTGGCTCATCGCTGCTTGGCTCCCGTGGAAAAGCGGCTGGTCAGGCGGAAGTAGGCAAGGCAGAAGATCGACAGGAAGATGCAGATCAGCACCGCGCGCGCAGCACCCTCGCCATATTTGTAGGACCCGATCGCCGTTCGATAGGTGTCGATGATCATCGTCGTCGTTTCGCCGTTCGGGCCGCCGCGCGTCAAGATCCAGATGATATCGAAGGAATTGAAGGTGGCGATCAGCGACAGCATCGACATGGTGACCAGGGACGGCACCAGCAGCGGCAGGGTGATGCGGCGGAAGCGATAGAAGCGGCCGGCGCCGTCCGTCCACGCGGCCTCATAGAGATCGTGCGGGATCGCCTGCATGGCGGCCAGCATATAAAGAGTGACCATCGGTACGCCGATCCAGACGTCGGTGACGATCGTCGCCCAGAAGGCAGTGCTGCCATAGGCAAGGAAAGCGACCGGGCTGTCGACGATGCCGAAACGCTGGAGCAGGCCGGAAATCATGCCGAACTGACCATTATACATCCAGCCCCACATGAAGATGCCGATCGCCATCGGCACGATCCAGGGCGGCATGGTCAACACGCGAAAGAGCGCGCGGCCCGGAACGGCCGAGTTCAGTAGCGCTGCCCCCAACGTGCCGATGATCATCTTGATCGACACGGAGAAGAACGTCCAGATGAAGGTCCGGACAATGACGCCTGCGAAGGTGTCGTTGAAGATTTTGGCGTAGTTCTCGAAGCCGACCCAATTCGTCACCTTCTTCAACGACGCATCGGTGAAGGACAGGATTATGGTGTCAACGAGCGGATAGGCGACGATGACGGTGACGTAGAGGAGAGCCGGAAGAAGCAGGAGCCAGGCGAAGATGACCGTGCTGCGTTGAACACCCATCCTGCGCCCCTCCCTAGGCGGCTCTTGAATGAAGAGCCTCGTCGAACTCGTCCCAGATCGGTCGGAGATCAACGACGGTCTTCTTCATGCGCGCCTCGTCCATCGAGAGCGCCAGAATGCCGGCCTCCAGCGCATTCTGGGTGGACACCGGCAGGTGCAGACCCGTTTTGACGTGCGCGATGATATCGGCGGCCATCTGTTCGTCGGCACCATAGTGCTGCGAAAGCGTGGTGGCTGCGTAGGTCTTCTCGATCACCTTCTTGCCGGTCAGCATCTCGTGGACGTTGAAATAACCACGAATGAAGTCGCCCTCGGCCATGCCGCGCGAGCCCATGATGGCAAAGCGACGGAACTGGTCCGGCACGTTGAGATTGGTGTGGAAGTTCATGCCGACACCATTGGCATATTCGATGATCGCGACCTGGTAGTCGATGATGTCGCCATCACTGTCGAAGACCTTGTCCGATCCCATCCAGCCGCTCGGCTTGCGATGGAAGAGCTCGAGGTCGTTGATGCCCTCCCTTGCCGGGTCGTTTTCCGGAATGAAGCTCTTGCGGCCGCCGAAGCTTGCGACCCGTTCCGGCCGCGCACCGACCACACCATTATAGAGATCGAGATCGTGGCAGCATTTCTCGAGCATAAAGCTGCCGGAATAATGTTCGTAGCGGCGCCAGTCACGCATGAAGAAGGCGCCGTGATAGGGCTCGATATGCTCGGCCGCCTCGATAGAAACCACGTGGCCAAGCTTTCCTTCCGCCTGGGCGGTCAGAAGATCGCGATACATTGGCGAATAACGCAGCACGAGGCCGACATTCAGGCGCTCATGACCGAACTTTGCCATCAGCTTTGCAAGCTCGATGCTGTCCTTGATTGTCGTGACGATCGGCTTTTCGCAGAAGATCTTGAGCCCGGCCTCGAGGCCGATGCGGATGTGATCGAGATGCATGTGGTTCGGCGAACCGATCATCAGCAGATCGATCTTTTCGTTGGCAATCAGCTCTTGGGGTGTTGCGTAGGCTTTTCCGGCAGAGATGCCCTTTTCGAGCAAACCGGGCAGGCCCGCAGGCTCCGGATCGACATATCCGGCGATCTCGAAGTTCTCGTCGATCGCCTTGAAGACATAGCCCAGATAACCTAGGCGGAATCCCAGCCCAATGATTCCAACGCGCATGCTTTTATGTTCCCATTACGTAATTTATTTTCGTAACCTTGGGGCAAATTTTCGCATTCGTCAACGACGTTCGCGCATTTAACCAAAAACATGAAATTTATTTTCAGATCGCCAACAAAACTTATACGATGTGATCATGAGGCCGCGCTCGTTTTGATTGCGCTGCCGCTTAATTCGGCAGGGTGCCTACGACTTATCTATCCGGACTGTTATATTGCCAATATTGGTAGTTCGGCTTTCTGGTGCTGCCGGAAATAACGCCATCCTGATCGCAAACATAACCGAGACGCGGCAGGCCCCGGTAGAATGGACCTTCGTGAAAATAATCTGCATATACGGTGGCGGTGCGACATTGAAACTTTTCGTCAGCCGCCATTTTCGGCGCAGTTACTCCCGGAAGGTTCTTGTAAGGATAGACGGGAGCGACATATGGCTTGGGCAGGAGCGGGTTGTCGGCAAAGGCGACCGCCGGCATCAGGACCGCAAGGGACAAGGCAGCAATGGCGATTTTCGACTTGATCCACATGAACTGCTACGCTCCTTCACTAATGCGAGCGCAACGATCACACGCCGCATATCATGAATATAGTAGGGCCGCAGCCATGCGCCAACGGGTTCCCCGATCAAAATCGCGCGTAAGCGATGGTTTCCGCATCGCCAATGCAGGCCATTCACGCAACGTTACACCAAAAAAAATGCTTTTATCTACGAATACAACACAGGCGTGTGGCAGCCGTTTGCGACAAGTCATAAGCATGTTATATAGTATGAAAATTGCCATCTTGGTTGCTGTCGGCGCGATTTCTGTTTGAAGGAGTAGCAGTCATTCTCGAACAGATTAATCGCATCCCTCCCCTTGTCGACCCGGAGATTGCTGACGATGCTGCTCAGCGGGTCTCCATCTATGTCATCAATCTCGATCGCTCGCGTGATCGCTGGGAGCGCCTGTGCAATCAGGCCGTCGAATACGATCTGCATATCACGCGCATTCCTGCCGTCGACGGCCGCATCATCGCAGAGGCGGACCGCGTCGATTTTTACCCGCATTCGTTCATCTACCACAACGGCCGCAAGCTTCTGCCGGGAGAATACGGATGCTACCGCAGCCATCTGATCGCGCTTGAGCAATTCGTCGCCAGCGGCGACAAGATGGCGATCATCATGGAAGACGACGTCGAGCTCAACGAGAAGCTGATCCCACGTGCAATCGCCGCGATGGACAGCGTCCAGGGTGCGCGTCTCGTCAAACTCGTCAACCATCGTCTCGTCGGCTTCAAGCAGATCTGCGAAACCAGCGAAAACGATGTCGTCGGCCGCTGCATGCATGGTCCGCAGGGGTCGGCTGCCTGTTATATCGTCAACCGCAAGGCAGCCAAGAAACTGCTGACGACGCTGAAGCCCATGCTTCTTCCTTATGACGTCGCCCTGGAACGCGGCTGGTCGACCGGCGTTGCGACATTCACGACCTTTGAAAATCTGGTCGACTTCAGCCCGCATCGCGCCGACACCACGATCGGCAAGCGCGTGCATTACCGCGCGGTAAAGCGGCATCCCCTGTTGCGGCTGACGGCACATTGGTTCCGCACCTGCGATCAGCTGCGCCGTTGGTACTACGCCGTCAAGGTCAAGCAATAACCGTCAGCAAAGCTTGGCGAAGGCTAAGCATGAAGAGCGGCCGTGCAATGGCGGATACGCTTCTATAGTTGCGCAACGTTGTCGAGGTTCGGCTGATCGACGGTCATGTCCGTCTCGCGCTCGCGATAGACCAGATCGACCACTTCGCTGCTCGGCGCATAGCCCGAAACGAGCTTTTGCAGCAGGGCTCTGGCCAAGGGTATGTCGTTTTCATTCAGCGCCGCCTCAAGTGCGGCAAGCCGCTTCGAGAGCTCCAGCCAGGGCAGGAAATCCTCCTTGGCCTGCATGATGCGAGGATGGCTGGTCGGCTGCGGATTGTCGCCGATCAATAGTTCTTCATAGAGCTTCTCGCCCGGTCGCAGGCCGGTGATTTCAAGCTCGATATCGCCATCCGGCTCGTCTTCGTCCCGTACGGTCAGACCGGACAGTTCCACCATGCGCCGCGCGAGATCGGCAATGCGCACCGGTTCACCCATATCGAGCAGGAAGACATCGCCGCCGCCCGACATCGCGCCCGCCTGGATGACAAGCTGCGATGCCTCGGGAATGGTCATGAAATAACGGGTGATATCGGGATGCGTCAGCGTGATCGGGCCGCCGTCGCGGATCTGCTGACGAAAGAGCGGCACGACCGAACCGGAGGAGCCGAGCACATTGCCGAAGCGCACCATGGCGAAATTGGTACTGTCGGCACCGGGCTTGCGATCGGCGTCCATCGCCTGCAGCACCATTTCCGCCAACCGCTTGCTCGCACCCATGATGTTTGTCGGACGCACGGCCTTGTCGGTGCTGATGAGGACGAAATTCTCGACACCATGATCGCGCGCAGCTTCGGCCGCTATCTGCGTTCCGAGCACATTGTTGCGGATGCCTTCGACGGGATTGTATTCGACGAGCGGCACATGCTTGTAGGCAGCGGCATGATAGACCGTCTTCGGCCGCCAGGCTTCCATGATCTGCCGGATACGCTGGTTGTCCCGGACCGAAGCAAGAAAGGGAATGATGCGCACATCGCCATGGCCGGCGGAGGCTACCGCCTTTTCCAGCTCGCCGTGAATGGCATAAAGGGCAAATTCGCTCTGTTCGACCAAAAGCAGCGAGGACGGTCCGTTCTTCAGAATCTGACGGCAGAGCTCGCTACCGATCGAACCGCCTGCGCCAGTGACCATGACGACCTTGCCGCGAATATTCTTCTCGATCAGGCTGCGATCGGGGGCGATCACGTTGCGGCCGAGCAGGTCTTCGATGTCAAGCTCGCGCAGATCGGAAACCGCGACACGGCCCTGCGCCAGCGCCGTCAGATCGGGCATTGTCCGCACCGTGACGCGAGCCTTGCGCATGTCCTCGAGGATTTCGTTGCGCCGTTGCCGCGTGGCATTCGGCAGGGCCAGGAGCACGCCCTTGATCTCGCCCGAAACTACGAGCGCCGGCAGATCGGCCGGATCGTAGATCGGCAAGCCGCCCATGATGCTGCCATGCAGGTTGCGATCGTCATCGAGATAGCCGACGACATTCAGCTCGGCACTATTGGCAAGGGCACCCGTGAGCTGCCGTCCGGAAGCGCCGGCCCCGTAGACCAGAACCTTGGCGAGCTGATTGCGATTGAGGAGCCGCTGATAGGCATTGCCGAGCCAGTAGCGCGTCCACATGCGCGACAGGCCGATCGCGATCAGCAACAGCAGGGGCTGCAAGATGCCGACCGTGCGCGGCACGCCCGGCACGCTGATCGCGGTGAAAACGGTCATGAAGGCGAGCGCATAGATCGCTACAGCCTTGACGACCGTCACGAAAGCAGACAGCCCGGCATAACGGAAAATCGCACGATAAAGGCCGAGTACGATGAAGATCGGTATGGCGAGCAGAAGAGAGACGATGGCCGGCAGCCACTCCACCCCCTCAAGAATGACCCAGTCGTCGAGGCGGAGACAATAAGCGAACCAGACCGTCAGCACGCAAAGGCTGGCATCGACCAGCAGCGCAAGCGCACGCTTGGTCGAGCGCGGCAAAGCCAGAAACGGCAGAACGAGTTTATCCGCGGGCACCATCGGTCAGCTTTCCCCGGCGCCAGTCATCGGAGCAACGCACCGCTTTTCTCGCATAGATTGTCTCACAAAGTACCGCACAACGCCTAATGACCGTATCGCACTTTCTTTAGCAAGATCCAATCATTCCCAGCGCCGATTTACATCTAGAACACTCGGCGCACAATTGCACCATCAATGCTGAAAAAGCCCGCAGCGCAAAAAAAGGCCCGGTCACTTGCCGAAATAACTACGGATGACAGGATGGCGAAACAGGCCGAGGAGAATGGCAAAGGCCATGCCGAGACCGGCGCCGAATATTGCGCCGGCGATCAGACCGGCGATCATCATCACTTTTCGGCTCGGCCCATCCGCCTTCAGCGGCGGTTCGGCTTCGGAGATCACGCGGATATTGCTCTGTGAGAGATCCTGGGCGTCGCTCGCCTGACCGGACCGTTTCAACAGCGATTCATAGAGATCACGAGCAGCGGTTGCCTTGCGTTGCAGCTCGTTCAGGCCCACGAGCTTGCCTGACGTATTGACCTGCGAGGCCTTCTGCACGGCAAGTTCCTTGGCGATATCCTGCTCGGCCTTCTGCGCCTGCTCGTAATCGGCACGGGCCGAGGTCATCTGCCGCTGCAGTTCCGCGCGAATTTCCGCGGCGAGGCTTTCCAGCGAAGATTTCGCGGCAAGCAGGCGCGGATGGCGGGCGCCTAGCTGACTCTGCAGGCTGCCGACATTGGCTGCCATCGTCGCATATTGCTGCCGCAGGCTGCTCAATGCGGTCGATGTTGCGCCGGACGAAGGGTTGTTGGAAACGACATCCTCGAAACTGAGCTTGCCGGCCGCATCGGCGCGAGCCTTCGCCTCGATCGTCTTCTGCTGGGCGGTGACCAATAGGTCGTTCAGAGCGGTCAGGCGCTTGTCGGAGATCAGATTGCCCTCGACCGCCACCATGTCATTGTCGGCACGATAGGTTTCGACAGCCTTTTCGGCTGAGAGTACCTGCTGCCGCAGATCCTCCAGGCGGGAATCGAGCGCCGTATTGCTGCTCTTGTAGGTGCTCGCAGCCGCCTTGCTCTCTTCCTCCATGAAAGAGGTCACAAGCTGGTTGGCGATCGCAGCCGATTTTTGAGGATCGCCCGTCGTCACTTTCGCAGTCACGACATAGGTGCTGGACTCGCGGGCAATCAGCACGGCTTTCGCCAAGGCAGCGGTGGCCACATATTTTGCTGCCTCGCCGGTGGCGCCGCCATTGAATTTCGGGTCCTGATCGAGCTTCAATGCGCTCACGACGCGCCCCAATACCTTGCCGGAAGACAGGATCTGCGTCTGGCTGTCGATCATCGTCGTGATCAATTCAGGCGCCGTGGGTGCCTGCTGGGCGGAATCGGAGCCTCCGACCGGGCGGGGATCGAAATAGAGGCTGGTTTCGGCGGTGAACTTCTGCGGTATCAGCGGAATGACCGCACCGCCCAGAACGGCGCCGACACCTGCCAGCGCAAGAACCACAAACTTCCACGCCCAGATCGAAGCGATGGCTGATCGAAGATCAAGCAACGGCAACTTTACAGCCGGTATCGGTGCCGCCGGGGCAGCGGCAGATACCGGAGCAACCGCAACCTGCTCGACTGTCGGGACCGCCGCAGCGACAACCGGCTCGGCAACGGGGCGCGGGGGCACCGGTTCCTCAACATTGGATCGCTTCGGCGGGCTTTGCGGGACGGCGGCAGCCGCGATGGGCGCCTCAAGCTCTTCGGAATGTGCTATGGGCTCGGCGGCGGCAACGAAATCCCGAGGGTGCAAGACAGGACTGCGCAGACGCATACCGTCGCGCCGTATGTCAGACGGCTCGGTATCGCGCCAACCCGCAAGTCGGTCCGATCTCTTGCTTCGTTCCATTGAGCTCATGGCAGACTTTCAGTGCTCCGCAGGCGGTTTCCACGCAGCGGGTATCCGAAGTTTAGAAACGTTTGGCTAACGGAACATTAAGGACGCTCTCAGGAAATCGCGTGGCGGCTGCAGGCGCGATCCATCCCTTCATCATTGTTCAACACCATCATCCCTATGAAAAGCCACACCCGCACGGAAGGCAGGGCCATGCCATGAACGCATCGATGACGAAAGCTCTGCGACGCCTGCTGGCCGCCACGGTCTTGCTCGCTTTCATGGCGCAGGCGGAGGGTTCCTTCGCGGCGCAGCAACTATGCTATCGCGGCGTCAATCTGTCCGGCGCGGAATATGGCGAGCGCGGCGGGGCCGTGAATGTGAACTATACATATCCGTCCGAGCAGACCGTGCGCTATTTCGCGGAAAAAGGCATGAATACGATCCGCCTGCCCTTCCGCTGGGAGCGGTTGCAACCGGTGCTCGGAGCGCCCCTTGACGGCGACGAACTGCAGCGCTTGAAGGATGCCGTCGACCTCATCCAGAAACACGGCATGTCAGTCGTTCTCGATCCGCATAATTACGCCTATTATGACAAGACCCAGCTCAAGCAGCCTCCCGCGACCGATCTCGCTTTCGGTGATTTCTGGGCGCGGCTTGCGGTCGAGTTTGCCAATCGGAAGGGCGTGGCCTTCGGTCTGATGAACGAGCCGCACGATATCAAGGCTCCCGATTGGCTCGAACTTGCCAATACCGCCATCCGCAGCATCCGAACCGTAGGCGCACGTAATCTCATTCTCGTCCCGGGCACGAACTGGACGGGCGCACACAGCTGGTCGGCCGATGTGCTTGGCGGCGGCGCAAACGGCACGGTGATGCTCGGCGTCCGGGATCCGATCGATTTCTACGCCTTCGAATTCCACCAGTATCTGGATTCGGACAGCTCGGGCACGCACCCGGTCTGCGACGGCACCGACAATGCCATGAAGGGCATGACCGACGTTACCGACTGGCTGCGCAAGAACGGGAAACGCGGATTTCTGGGTGAGTTCGGCGTCGCCGCCAATGATGATTGTCTCGACGGTCTCAAGCAGGTCCTCGACGTTATGAACGCGAACGGCGACGTCTGGCTCGGCTGGACCTACTGGGCCGCCGGCGACTGGTGGCCGCCGGAGGAACCGCTCAACGTCCAGCCGCACAACGGCCGCGACAAACCGCAGATGAAGGTCCTCGCCGAGAGCCTGGGCCGAAAGGTGTCGCTGGCCCCTTCATGCGCGCTGGTCAAGCCTGCGAAATGACCGGTGACGGCCAACCGGCTCTTTGTCGCGAATCATCGGGCTGATATGCTGCCGCGGCCAGTGAAGACGCCACCATCCCGGATATCTAATGCAAAGTTCAGGCGAAAAGCAGCCGATCAATTTCGTCATTCTCACGATCTCGCTGCTTGCGGTCTGCTATAACTGTATCCTTGCCTTCATCAATCACAACATTACGCCGCTGACGCCAAACTCCGTCGTGCTGTCCGAAGTGCTGCTGCAGGTCGCCGCTTTCACCTACCTGCTGACGAAGGGCATATACGAGGAGGACATAGCGCCGCTCCTTTACCTGCTGCTGACCATCGCGCTCACGGTTTTCGTCATCGCCATCAACAAGCAGGCCTATATCGACCATCTCCGCAACGTGATGATCATCTTCGCCTTTTCGATCATGGGGCGGCTGGCCAACGAGCGCACCGTCAAGCTTGCCTTCAAGATTTCATGCTTCATCGTGCTTGCCGTGCTCGTCCTGGAAATCGTGTCCGTAAAGCAATATGTCGCGCTGTTTCATCCGGCCGAATATTTCCAGAACACGCGCGGTGTGCCGCCGGCCACCTACAGCGATCTCGGCTTGTTTCGCGGCGCGCTCGGCTTCGAGGGCCGGTTTTCTTTCGGCCTGATCGACCACCGGTCATCGTCCATCTTTCTGGAACAGGTCTCGCTCGCCAATTTCTGCGGCGTCATGGTGCTGTATCTGATCAGCTTTTCCAATCGCCTGGGATTGCTGGAACGGCTGCTGTTTTTCTCGACGGTCGTGTTGATCCTGTTGACGAATGACACACGCACAATGCTGATCTTCAGCCTCATCTGCGTCGCAGGCTATTTCATCTATCCCTGGCTTCCGAAAGCGCTGGACCTGCTGACGATGCCCGGAATCATCGTTGTCGGTTTCGTCATTCATGCGCTCAAGCCGACTGTGACAGGCGATAATTTCGTCGGACGCATCAATGGCACGGTGAAGGCTTTCCTCGGCATGGACCTGCAAAGCACGATCGGCCTGCAACTCGACCAGGTCGGCATCTTCTTCGACAGCGGATATGTCTACATCATCTATGGTGCCACGATCTTCGGCCTGATCCTGTTCTGGCTCTACGCCTCGCTCTATCCGGGCGGCGAAACGGTCAACCAGCGACGCCTCGGCCATGCGCTTTCCCTTTTCCTGTTCCTCAATCTGATGATCGGCTCCACGGCCATCTTCTCCATGAAGACGGCAGGGCTCGTCTGGCTTCTCGTGGGATTCCTGAAATTCAACGAGGGCACGCAGGCAAAACAGCCGCAAAAGCTTTCGCTGGCAACCAGCGGCTGAGGCGGGGATACGCCGTTCGAAGGCGCAATAGGAACGGCTTTTTTCTCGCCATCCTGCCTAAATTACCGTCGAAACATGGCTGGGGGGAGGTATTTCCCAGACCTCCGATTTCATTTAAGCAGGCGGCATCCTCGGGATATGAAAAGAAGAGACATGACGAGCTATGTATTAACAGTGGCGTGCAAGTCGACACGTGGGATTGTCGCGGCGATCTCGAACTATCTGGCCGGTGAGGGCTGCAACATCGTCGATTCCAGCCAGTTCGACGATCTCGATACCGGCATGTTCTTCATGCGCGTCTCCTTCATCTCCGAGGAAGGCGTCGGCGAGGCAGCGCTGGTCGAAGGCTTCAAGCCGATCGCCGAGAAGTTCGCCATGGTGTCAGAAATCCACGATGCCAGGAAGCGCATGAAGGTGCTGCTCATGGTCTCGCGCTTCGGCCATTGCCTCAACGACCTGCTCTATCGCTGGAAGATCGGCGCCCTGCCGATCGACATCGTCGGCGTCGTCTCCAACCATTTCGACTACCAGAAAGTGGTGGTCAACCACGACATCCCCTTCCACCATATTCCGGTGACCAAGGCTAACAAGCCGGAGGCGGAAGCCAGGATCATGGATGTGGTCGAGCAGACCGGCACGGAGCTGATCGTGCTCGCCCGCTACATGCAGATCCTGTCGGACTCCATGTGCCAGAAGATGTCGGGCCGCATCATCAACATCCACCATTCCTTCCTGCCGTCCTTCAAGGGGGCGAACCCCTACAAGCAGGCCTATGAGCGCGGGGTGAAGCTGATCGGGGCGACGGCGCATTATGTGACGGCCGATCTCGACGAGGGTCCGATCATCGAGCAGGACACGGCGCGCATCACGCATGCGCAGTCGGCCGAGGATTATGTCTCGATCGGCCGCGATGTCGAGAGCCAGGTTCTCGCCCGCGCCATCCATGCGCATATCCACTTCCGCACCTTCCTCAACGGCAACCGCACCGTCGTCTTCCCGGCAAGTCCGGGGTCCTATGCCTCCGAGCGCATGGGGTGAGGCGCCGAGGTTCGACTTCAGCCCGCTCCCTTTCCTTTTCGCTCCGAAGCGCGATTTGATATCACCGGTATCGAATCGCGCGGAGATCAAGGAGAGGACATGTCATTCTACCGCTTTGGAACGCTGCTGCTGGCGGCGCTCCTGCTATCTGCGCCGGCATCCCATGCCGAAACGGCGGAACAGGACCCCTCCAAGATCGATCTCGCCAAGCTGATCGAATGCACGACCTATGACGTGCCGAGCTACAACAGTTTCGCCCTATGGCTGACCGGGCCGGAAAGCGCCACGGCCATGAAACTGTTCGGCTTCACCGAGCTGCCATCGGACAACCCCTTCCTGCGCGAATTCCAGCTTTCGGCGCCCGTAACCGTTTTCGGACGGCAGACGAACAAGATTGTCTTCGCCTCAACCGGGCCGCTTGCCGTGCTCGACGAGGCAGACCCGCATTCGCTCGCCAAACAGCTTGATGTGACAGCTTCCGTCGACCAGCCGAACAAGTTTCTCGGCGAGAAGGTCATCCTGTCGCGCAAGGACCAGCAGGAAAATTCGGACACCGTGCTGGAAACGCGCATCTCGCTCAACGTCTCCACCATCGATACCCATCCGGGCAAGACGCTTGCCGGTTGCAGCTATTCCATCGAGGTCGAATAGGCTGTTATGCCTAGCCGGCTGCATTCTGCGGCCTATCTTCCCCCTCGCCGCTCGACTACCCTATCTGTTTTGGGTAATTTTCTTTAGGATGGAATGGTTTAGTGTCGATGCGAATGAACCATCCGGGGGATGCCATGGCCGACGCCACGCTCGTGAACCGTATGCAACTGCCGAGACCGGACGTGACACCGGAGGAGGCAACCGAGATCCTGCAGACGCATTACGGTCTGAGCGGGACGCTGACCGAGCTCGGCAGTCAGCAGGACCGCAACTATCGCATCGACGCCGGCGACAATGCCTATGTGCTGAAGATCTGCCGGACCGAATACGAACTGGTCGAGCTGGAAGCGCAGAACGCCGCCATCCGCCATCTGCATGCCAAGCCGGATGCGCCGCGCGTACCCGAGGTCATACCCTCGCTGAACGGTCGCGACATCCTCGCCATTACCCTTCGCGAGCAGGATTACCTCATCCGGCTGCTCCGTTTTCTCCCCGGCCAGACGCTGACACGGCGCAATTACCTGCCGCCGGCTTCGGTGGCCGGGCTCGGTGCGCTTTCGGCGCGGCTGGCGCGCGACCTTGCCGATTTCGACCATCCCGGCCTTCACCGCAGCCTGCAATGGGATCTGAGACGGGCGGGTCCGGTCGCCGTGCAGCTGCTGTCGGCCATAACCGATCATGAGGCGCGCGACCGCATCGCCAAGGCGATGGTCTCCGCCGTCAAGCGCATCCAGCCGCTTGCGAGCCAATTGCGCGTGCAGCCGGTGCATCACGATGTCACCGACGACAATGTCGTCAGCCATCCCGATGCTCATGGACAGCTCGTGCCCGATGGCGTCATCGATTTCGGCGATATCATCCAGGGCTGGCTGGTCGGCGATCTCGCCGTCACCTGTGCGTCGCTGCTGCATCACGCAGGCGGCAACCCCTTCCATATTCTTCCGGCGATCAAGGCCTATCACGCGATCTATCCGCTGGAGGAGGTCGAAGCCAAGGCGCTATGGCCGCTGATCGTCGCACGCGCCGTCATTCTTGCCGCCAGCACCGAGCAGCAGCTCGCCATCGATCCCGACAACGACTATGCGCGCGGGAATCTCGACTTCGAACGCGAAATCTTCGATGTCGCAACCGAGGCGCAGCCGGACGTGATGGAAGCGGCAATCCTGCGGACGATCGGCTTAGATGTCGCCCCGGTCGAGACCGATGGCTGGTCGGCGCTGCTGCCCGACATCGACCCCTCGCAGATTGCCGCCATCGATCTTTCCGTCACCGGGCCTGACTTCACGGACGGCAACTGGCAGAAGCCGGATATGGACTGGCGGCTGCTTGCCCAGACGGCGATTGCCTCCGGGGCTGCGGCAACCCGCTATGGCGAATTCCGCCTGTCTCTCGCCGCTCCACTCAATATGGCTCCGCCGCAGAATTTCGCCCTGCATTGCGATGTCTGCCTGCCGGCCGGCGCCACGGTTGCGGCTCCCTTCGCCGGCCTGCTGCAACGGCAGGGCCAGCATTTCGTGCTGGCCGACGAGGAAATGAGCCTGCATCTCGACGGCGTCGAAAGCGCTCTCGAGGACGGAGCGGCCATCGAGCAAGGCGCGACGATCGGGACGATCGGCAGCGAGGGTTCGGCGATCGGAGGATTGCGCATCCAGCTTTGCCGCGTGCCCAACCTCGTGCCGCCGCTCTTTGCGACTGCGGATCAAGCGGAGGGCTGGTCGGCCGTCTCCCCCTCGCCTGTCGCTCTCCTGAACCCGGCATGCGAGGCGCCGTGGCCGGATGCGTCCACACTGCTGTCATTGCGCAATGCTCGCTTCGCCAAGCCGCAAAAACATTATTATGATGCCCCACCGCAGATCGAACGCGGCTGGCGCGAATTCCTGTTCGACATGCAGGGGCGCTGCTACCTCGACATGGTCAACAACGTCACGACGCTCGGCCATGCCCATCCGCGGCTGACGGTAGCGATCGCCCAGCAATGGTCCCGCCTCAACACCAACTCCCGCTTCCATTATGCGGCCGTTGCCGAGTTCTCTGAGCGGTTGGCAACGCTGGCGCCTGATGGACTCGACAGCGTCTTCCTCGTCAATAGCGGCTCGGAAGCCAATGATCTGGCGATCCGCCTTGCCTGGGCGCATAGCGGCAAAAGGAACATGCTCTGCCTGCTGGAGGCCTATCACGGCTGGACTGTCGCAAGCGACGCGGTCTCCACTTCGATTGCCGACAATCCGCAGGCGCTGACGACGCGGCCGGACTGGGTGCACCCCGTCCTCTCTCCCAATACCTATCGCGGCCCCTTCCGTGGCCCGGATTCAGGGATCGACTATCTCAACGACGTCATGGCCAAACTGCAGGCCATGGACGAAAAGGGAGATGGGCTTGCCGGCTTCATCGCCGAACCGGTCTATGGCAATGCCGGCGGCATCGCGCTGCCGCATGGCTATCTTGCAGGGGTTTACGATGCCGTGCGCCAGCGCGGCGGCCTCTGCATCGCCGACGAAGTGCAGGTGGGTTACGGCCGGCTCGGCGAGCATTTCTGGGGTTTCGAAACGCAAGGCGTCGTGCCCGACATCATCACCATTGCCAAAGGCATGGGCAACGGTCATCCGCTCGGCGCCGTCGTCACCCGCCGCGAGATCGCCGAATCGCTGGAAAAGGAGGGCTATTTCTTCTCCTCAGCCGGTGGCTGCCCGGTCAGCTGCATCGTCGGCCTCACCGTTCTCGACGTTCTCAAGGACGAGAACCTGCAGGAAAATGCCCGTGTCGTCGGCGACCGGCTGAAGGCTGGGCTGATTGCTCTCATGGATCGCTTCCCGCTGATCGGCGCCGTGCATGGCACGGGGCTTTATCTTGGAGTGGAATTCGTGCGTGACCGCGAAAGCCTGATGCCGGCGAGCGAGGAGACGGCTGCAATCTGCGAGCACCTGCTCGATCTCGGGGTCATCATGCAGCCGACCGGCGATCACTTGAATGTGTTGAAGATCAAGCCGCCGCTATGCCTTGCGGCCGAGAGCGCCGATTTCTTCGTGAAGGCCCTGGAAAGAGTGCTTGAGGATGGATTTTGACGTTCTCGTCGCGCCGTTAACCATTGAGGTGTTTTAGCGGCGCGTGAATTTTAATGCTGTCGGGGCATTGTCGAATCTCGCGCCAGTTCCTATCTGTCACTCGGTGATCGGCGAGCCACACCGACACGGGTAGCAACACGAAGGTTTTAAGACAACCTTCCCCGCAATCCGCCAGGCTGGAAATTTTATTTTCCTGATCGTCGACATTTTGACATCTTTCGGAATATGTTTCTGAGGATGCAATCGCTATTATCTACTAATGTAGTGGACAATAGCGCACCGATCGCGGTGCTCCGCTACTGGGGCCCCTTAGCAAGTACAACGCCAATTGAGGAAGTGACATGCTGAATAGAAAAGTCATCGCTTCGATCCTTGGGCGATCCGTACTTGGCAATGACCGTTCGGGCGCGCTCTCCCGCCCGTGCTGTCGAATGTGACGTTCGTCCTCCCTACCGGAATCAAACAGTCAATTCGCCATGTCTGCGCCGTGCGTGCGCAGAGGGAGTCTATTTATGAAGAAGCAAGTAATCGAATACGCCGGCGTTCCCGTCGGCATCGTCGTTCCTGACCAGGATCGGCTCAAGTTCATCGCTGTCAAATACCATGTCCATGATCTGGACGAGCAGCATTTCAGAAACGCGGACGAAGTAAAGCTTGCGATCCGCGATCTCCTCTCCCGCCAGCAGGCAAAGCCGATCCATGTTTGATGGATCGGATCACCTGCGCTTTTACTCAATCCCATCCCCAGCCCTCACCCTTTGATAAAATCAGGGTGGGGGCTTTTTTTATTTGAAGCCGTAGCATGGCTTCCTCCGAAGGGAGCTTCCGGCGGCTCCTTGCGAAACGCCGAAGCTCCAAAGCCTCCAGCCCCGGACCGCTTGGGTTGAACAAACCCATCTTGTCTTTTCCCCCTCTTTACGATCCTATCGCCATGACGACCTCGCGTTGTAAACGGCGAAGGATTTTTCATTGGCTGACCTCCTTAATCTCCTGACCGATGTCGAAGGCGTCGCCGTCGGTCACTCTACCGATCTTGCGCTCGGCTCCGGCGTCACCGCCATCGTCTTCGATGAGCCGGCTGTCGCCTCCTGCACCGTTCTCGGCGGTGCGCCGGGTGGGCGGGATACAGCGTTGCTGGACCCGGCTATGACTGTCGGTACGGTGGACGGCCTCGTTCTTTCGGGCGGCTCCGCCTTCGGCCTCGATGCGGCGGGAGGGGTGCAGGCTGGCCTGAGGGAGATCGGCCGCGGTCTTCAGGTCGGCAGCGCGCTGGTGCCGATCGTGCCGCAGGCGATCCTGTTCGATCTCATCAATGGCGGCAACAAGGATTGGGGGCTGCACTCGCCCTATCGCGACATGGGATATGCCGCCTTCAAGGCCGCAAATAAAGGGCCGTTTGCGCTTGGAAGCGTCGGCGCCGGCACGGGCGCCACGACGGCAACGGTCAAAGGCGGCCTCGGCTCGGCAAGTGCCGTCAGCAGCCAGGGATACAGGATCGCTGCAATCGTCGCCGTCAACGCACTCGGTTCCGCCACCATCGGCGACGGCCCGCATTTCTGGGCGGCTCCCTTCGAGCAAAATGGCGAATTCGGCGGCCTCGGCATGCCTCAGGTGGCCGATTCACGCCTGCGGCTGAAGGGCACCAACATCACCGCCACGACCATCGGCGCCGTCGTCACCGACGCCCAGCTGACCAAGGCGGAAGCACATCGCCTCTCCATCTCAGCCCATGACGGCTTTGCCCGGGCACTCCTGCCGACGCATCTGCCACTCGACGGAGATACGGTATTTGCCGCGTCCACCGGCAGGCATGCGCGCGACGATATGCCTGGTTTCATGGAGCTCTGCCACCTCGCCACGACAGTCATGGCGCGCGCCATCGCCCGCGGCGTCTACGAGGCGACGGCGCTGCCGGTCGAAGGTGGGCAAGCGGCGTGGCGGGATCGCTTCGCCAAGCCTGCCGTCTAACGGGAGATCTCGCGCATGCAGATCCGCGCGCTGATCTATTTCGACGAGCTGGTGCGCACCAATTCGATGCGCCAGGCGGCTGAAAACCTGAACGTGGCGCCGACGGCCATCAGCCGTCAGATCGAGAACCTCGAATATCATTTCGGCACGCAGCTGGTCGAACGCAGTGCTCGCGGCATCAAATTAACGGCTGCCGGCGAATTGTTGGCGGAACGCGCCGGCCGGACGTTGCGCGAGCTCGACCACGTTCACCAGCTGATCGAAGACCTCAAAGGTCTGCAGCGCGGGACCGTCAGCATCTATGCCAATGGCGCGTCGGTCGCCAATATCCTCGCGCCGGCGCTGGCCGAATTCAGCCTGCACTATCCGCGCCTGCACTTCGAAGTGACGATTACCAGCGCTCGCAGCGCTATCGAAGCCGTCAAAAATGCCGAGGCCGATATTGCAGTGACGCTATTTGCCCCACCGCTGTCCGGCACCCAGGTTCGTCTGCGTTCCGAGCTGATCTACGATGTGATTGCCGCCGCCACACATCCGCTTGCGGCCGTCAAGGAGATCACGCTTGCCGAGATCGCAGCGCACGCGCTCGCCGTGCCCGATCGCTCCTTCGGCGCAAGGCAGGCCTTCGATGCGCTGTTCGAGCGTGAGGGACTGAGGCTCGATCCCATATTCGAAACCGGCTCGCTGGAAATGCAGAAGGAACTGGTGCTGCGGGGCGCGGCAATCACCATGCTGCCGGCGCTGACAGTTCAAAGGGAGATCGAGGCGGGTCAGCTCGTCGCGCGGCCGGTCGCGGACGGCAAGGGGGTGAGAACGCCAGTCGACCTCTGCGTCGCACCCGATCGCCAGCTCTCCTTCGCGGCCGGAAAGCTGCTCGATTTCATCGAGCGCTTCATGCGCCAGCAACTTTCCGCCAAGGGGAGGCAGGATTGAACGAAACGCTGTAGAAGACCAAACCAGTGTAGCGGTTTCGGCTACACCGAGCACACATTTTCGGAATTGTGTGTGCGCCTGTGAGATGACACTATCCTGAAAAAGACCGCATGCCGGAGGGAAGCCGGACATGCGGGCAAAAAGCAAGGGAACCGACATGACCAAGTTTTCACGCCCGAGCCTGGGCGACGTCGCGCGCTGGCTTGCCTGTGGCGCTGCAGTTTCCGCCGGCCTACTGATGATGGGTCTGACACAAGCTGAAGCCGCGAAGACGACACTCAATCTCGGCATGAGCGTCGAGCCGACCGGTCTCGATCCGACGATCGCTGCCCCCGTCGCGATCGGTCAGGTCACCTGGCAGAACATTTTCGAAGGACTGGTGGCCATCAACGAAAGCGGCAAGATCGTGCCGCAGCTCGCCAAGAGCTGGGAAATTTCGCCCGACGGCCTGACCTATACGTTCAAGCTGCAGACCGGCGTGAAATTCCACGACGGCGAGGCCTTCGATTCCGCCGCCGCCAAGTTTACGCTCGATCGCGCTCGCGGCGCCGATTCCGTCAATCCGCAGAAGCGCTTCTTTTCGACCATTGCCTCGATCGACACGCCGGATGCTGAAACGCTGGTCCTGCATCTCTCCTCGCCGACCGGCAGCCTGCTCTATTGGCTCGGCTGGCCGAGTTCCGTCATGGTCGGGCCGAAATCCTCCGCCAACGACAAGACGACACCCATCGGCACCGGGCCCTTCAAATTCTCCTCCTGGGCCAAGGGCGACCATGTCGACCTCGTCAAAAACCCGGACTACTGGAACAAGTCGGTCGATGTGAAGCTTGAAAAAGTGACCTTCCGTTTCATTGCCGATCCGCAGGCGGAGGCAGCGGCGCTGAAGGCCGGCGACCTCGATGCCTTTCCGGAATTCGGCGCGCCTGAACTCATGAATTCCTTCGAGGGCGATGCCAGGCTCACGACCAAGATCGGCAATACCGAGCTCAAAGTCGTGGCCGGCATGAACAACACGCGCAAGCCCTTCGACGACAAGCGCGTGCGCCAGGCGCTGATGATGGCGCTCGACCGCAAAACAATCATCGAAGGCGCCTGGTCCGGCCTCGGCACGGCGATCGGCAGCCACTACACGCCGAACGATCCCGGCTACAAGGACCTGACCGGCACGCTGCCCTACGATGCCGCCAAGGCCAAGGCGCTGCTTGCCGAAGCCGGCTATCCAAATGGTTTCACCTTCACCATCAAGACACCGCAGATGGCCTATGCGCCGCGCAGCGCTCAGGTGATGCAGGCGATGTTTGCCGATATCGGCGTGACGATGAACATCGAGCCGACGGAATTCCCGGCCAAATGGGTGCAGGACGTCTTCAGCGGCCGCAACTATGACATGACCATCGTCGCCCATGCCGAGCCGATGGACATCGATATCTACTCGCGCGATCCCTATTACTTCAACTACAAGAATCCGGCCTTCAACGATCTCATGAAGAAGATCCAGCTGACGGCCGATCCCACCGAGCAGAACAAGCTCTATGGCGAGGCGCAGGGCATTCTTGCCGAAGATGTGCCGGCGCTCTTCCTCTTCGTCATGCCGAAGCTCGGCGTCTGGGACAAGAAACTTAAGGGTCTCTGGGAAAACGAGCCGATCCCCTCGAACGTGCTGACCAACGTTTCCTGGGAAGACTGATCGCTTTCGCTTGCAGGGCGGCCGGGCGGAGAGTTTCGCCCGCCGCCAACCATTTCGATGCCACCCATTTCGATGCTAGGGCATGATCGGCCATGGACATGCTATGATCGCACTCCTCATCCGTCGGATTTTCGGGCTTATCCTGACGCTGATTGCCGTCTCGCTGCTGGTCTTTGCCGTCATGGCGCTGCTGCCGGGCGATCCCGCCGCCATCACGCTCGGCACGTCGGCGACGCCGGAAACGCTGGCCGCACTACGGCACGGCATGGGCCTAGACCAGCCCTTGATCGTCCGTTACGGCCAATGGCTAGCCGGCGCGCTGACGGGTGATCTCGGCACGTCCTATACCTACGGCGTGCCGGTCGCGGGCCTCATTGCGGAGCGTCTGGCTGTCACCCTGCCGCTTGCGATCCTTGCCATTGTGCTGTCCATTCTCGTTGCCGTGCCGCTCGGCGTTGCCGCAGCGGCAAGACGCGGCGGCTTCGTCGATATCATCGCCACGCTGTTTTCGCAGATGGGCATCGCCGTACCTGGCTTCTGGGTCGGCCTGCTGCTGGTGCTTTTGTTCGCCACTTCGCTCGGCTGGATGCCGGCGGGCGGCTTTCCCGGCTGGGACAGCGGATGGTGGCCGGCGCTGAAATCTCTGGTGCTGCCTGCCGTCGCCCTCGCGCTGCCGCAGGCGGCGGTGTTGACACGGGTGACACGCTCGGCTGTGCTCGATACGCTGCATGAGGATTTTGCCCGCACGGCGATCGCCAAGGGCCTGTCGCGCAGCCGCGTGCTCTGGGGGCATGTGGTGCCGAATGCGCTGGTTCCGGTGCTGACCATTCTCGGGCTGCAATTCACCTTTCTGGTCGCCGGCGCCGTGCTGATCGAAAACGTCTTCACCCTGCCCGGGCTCGGCCGCCTCGCCTACCAGGCGCTCAGCCAGCGCGATGTGATCGTGCTTCAGGATGTCGTGCTGTTCTTTGCCGGCCTCGTCATCGTCGTGAACTTCCTGGTGGATCTTTCCTATCTCGTCATCGATCCCCGGCTGCGGGCGGGAGGCGCACGATGAGCATTGCTGAAACCGGAGCTGCCACCCAGCCCTCCCGCCGCCGTTTTCGGACATTGCGACGCGCGAACCTCATGGTCGGTGCTTTTATCATCCTTGCTCTCGTCGGCGTCGCCATCGTCTCATTGTTCTGGACACCGGTGCCGCCAGCGAAGATGCAGATCACCCACAAACTGGAGCCCCCCTTCGGCTTCGGGCTTCTCGGCACCGATCAGCTTGGCCACGACATCCTGTCGATGCTGATGGCTGGCTGCTGGAATTCGCTGTCGATCTCGGTGTCATCAGTCGCGATCGGCGGGACGATCGGAACGATCATCGGTGTCTCCGCCGCTGCGCAACGCGGCCTGTTCGAGGCGCTTGTCATGCGCGCCTGCGACGTGATCTTCGCGCTGCCGCCGATTCTTTCGGCCATGATCCTCGGTGCGTTTCTTGGAACCGGGCGCATGACGGCCATCATCGCCATTGCCGTCTTCATGGTGCCGGTCTTTGCCCGCGTCGCACTCGGCTCGGCCTTGCAGGCCTGGAGCCGGGACTATGTGCTGGCGGCACGCGCCATCGGCAATACGCAACTTTCCATCACGCTGCGCCATGTCCTGCCGAACATCATGGGCAGCATCATCGTCCAGGCGACGATCCAGCTTGGTCTTGCGATCCTGACGGAGGCCGGGCTTGCCTTCCTGGGTCTGAGCGTGCCGCCGCCGGCACCGACCTGGGGACGAATGCTGGCCGACGCACAAACCTATTTCCACGTCGCGCCGTGGCTCGCCCTCCTCCCAGGGCTTGCCATCGCGCTCTCCGTGCTTGGCTTCAACCTGCTCGGCGACGGGCTGCGCGATCTCCTCGACCCACGCGAGGCGACACGCTGATTGAGAGATAAAGAGTATAGATCATGACCGAACCTACCGATCTTTCCATCCGAGACCTCCGACGCAAGTTCGCCGACAAGAGCCTGTCTCCCAGCGAATACTGGCTGGCGCTCGAGACGCATATCGAGGCATGGGAGCCGACTATCGCTGCTCTCTATGCCTATGACCCCGAGGATGCACGCAAGCAGGCAGCCGCTTCGACAGAGCGCTGGGCGAAGGGTGCACCGCTTGGGACACTGGACGGCATTCCGGTGACGCTGAAGGAACTGATCGCCACCAAGGGCCAGCCGGTGCCGCTCGGCACGGCGGCCGTCGAGCTCGTCCCTGCCGCCGAGGACGCGCCGATCGCCGCCCGGATGCGCGAGGACGGTGCGGTGATTTTCGCGAAAACCACCTGCCCCGATTACGGCATGCTGTCATCAGGCCTTTCCAGCTTTCACAAGCTCAGCCGCAATCCGTGGGACCCGAGCCAAAATCCGGGCGGCTCCAGCGCCGGTGCGTCGGCGGCCGCGGCAGCCGGCTACGGACCGCTGCATATCGGCACCGATATTGGCGGCTCGATACGCCTGCCGGCAGGGTGGACCGGCATTTTCGGCTTCAAGCCGAGCAATGGCCGCATTCCGATCGATCCCTATTATCTCGGGCGCTGCGCCGGACCAATGACCCGCACTGTCGAGGATGCTGCCTTTTCCATGGCGACGCTTTCGCGGCCCGACTGGCGCGACTGCACCAGCCTCGCGCCTGATAACATCGAGTGGATGGATCTCGATATCGACGTCCGGGGCATGAAGATCGGCCTGATGCTGGATGCCGGCTGCGGCCTGCCTGTCGACGAGGAGATACGCGATGCGGTCGTTGCCGCCGCCAAACGTTTCGAAGAAGCAGGCGCCATCATCGTCGACGTCGCGCCGGTGCTGACCAGGCAGATGCTTGACGGACTTGATGCCTTCTGGCGCGCCCGCTTCTGGGGCGACATGACAGCATTGAGCGAGGAACGCCGCAACAGCATCCTGCCCTATATCTATAGCTGGGCGAAGGGCGGCGCCGATATCAGCGGCGTCGATGCCGTTCGCGGCTTCAACCAGACCTACGAGATGCGCAAGAGCTGCGGCAGGCTCTTCTCAGACGTGGACGCCGTGCTTTCGCCAAGCAATCCGATCGTCTCCTATCCCGCCGAATGGGCTTCCCCCACCAACGACCCGGCGCAGCCTTTCGAACACATCGCCTTCACCGTTCCGTGGAATATGTCGGAGCAGCCGGCCGCATCGATCAATTGCGGCTTCTCCCGCTCCGGCATGCCGATCGGCATGCAGATCGTCGGCCCGCGCTTCGACGACATGCTGGTGCTTCGCCTCTCGAAGGCCTTCGAGGACTGGAGCGGTGGCGTGACGAACTGGCCGAAGCGGCCGGGGTGACAGATCGCATCCCGTTTTGAGCTAGTCGAGCGACAACGGCAGGGACAGGCCGATCTTCACCCGATCCATGGTGACGAGCGACTTGAATTTCGTGACATTCGGATTGTCATAGAAAAGACGCCGGGCAACGTCCTCATAGGCAGACATGGTGGCGACGACGACGATGAGCACGAAGTCGGCCTCCCCGGTGACCCCGTAGCACTGCTGGACCTCAGGCGCTTCCACGAAGCTGCGCTTGATGGCGTTGATCAGGTCATAGCGTTCGTTCGCGATATGCACCTCAACGACGATGGTGATCGGCAGGCCCACCGCTGCCGGATCGACAACCGCGATATTGGCCTGAATGACGCCGCTTTCCTGCATGCGCTTGATGCGCCGCTGCACGGCAGCTGCTGAGAGGTTGACCCGTTCGCCGATCTCGCGTTGCGGAACCGCGCTGTCCTTTTGGAGAATCTCGAGAATCGCCAGGTCGAACTCATCGAGATCGGCGGGTTTGCGCATTTCAATACATCCTTATCGCAAAGAGGAAACAAAATTGCATGAAAGCCGTCAAAATGGAGCTAAATCCTCTTCCCCTACGTACTAGCTTTGCGCCACAAATCATCTGACTTGCAAAGGCACGAGAATGTCACAACCAGACACCGAATACGATATGCGCAGCCCTGGCATCGGCGAGAGTGCCGATTCGAGAGGTTTTCTCCTTGGTGTCGTGGCGATGCTTCTCGCGGCGCTGGCAATGAGCATTTCGCCGAGCCTCGTGCGCCTTGCCGATGTCGGGCCTTTCGCCAGCGCCTTCTGGCGTGTCTTTTTGGCGCTGCCGATCCTTTGGGTATGGATGCGCTACGCGGAGGTCACGGAGCCCAGTGCGCCTCGCGCCAGCTTCACGATGCCGACCATTCTCGCCGGCATCGCCTTCACGGGCGACTTGTTCTTCTGGCATCTCTCGATCATGCGGACGACGATCGCCAACGCCACCTTCTTCGCAACGATGGCGCCGCTATGGGTCGTGATCTTCGGCTGGCTCCTGCTGAGGCAAAGGGTCGGTCGCACTACGCTTCTCGGGCTTCTCGTCTGCCTTGCGGGCGGCACGGCACTTGTGGTCCAGAGCCTGGCGTTCAATCCGGACCGCGCCGTCGGCGATGCTCTTGCCATCATCACCGGAGCCTTCTTCGGTCTTTATTTTCTGGCGGTCGGTGCCGCTCGCCCCGGGACGAATGCCGCGCGCGTCACCTTTGAATTGAGCGTCATCACCGCGACGATCCTGTTCCTCGTCGCCTTCTTTTTCGAACCGCGGATATTGCCGCAATCGATTTCGGGATGGTGTGTGCTTCTGGCGCTCGGCCTCATCAGCCACGCCGGCGGACAAGGCCTGCTTTCGGTCGCGCTCGGACGACTGCCGACCGTTTTCTCCTCGCTCGTCATTTTCCTGGAATCGATCGCAGCCGCGCTTTTTGCCTGGTTCCTGTTTGGCGAAAACGTCACGCTGCTGCAGGCCCTCGGCGGCATCGTCATTGTCGCCGGCATCTGGATCGCGCGCCCTCGCACGCCTTAACCATCGGCACCACAAGCGCCGACAACAGCAGCGGCTACAAGGTCGCGGCGCCCCTGTGCGAGATATCGGCATCCAGATCGTGCAATGCTTTTTCAATCACGCGCAAATCGTCCTGCAGGCCGTCATCGGCGCTCATCGAGCTTTCGCTGCCGGCACGCTGAATAGCCCGAGCCTCGCTGCGCAGCTCGCGCAGCCTGTCGATCTTGCCGCTTTTGCGTAGGTGACTGTCGAACAGAATATCCCGAACCGTCTTTTCCATGGCCGTAATGGGCATGAGTTTTCTCCTCTCGATAGGATATCTCGATCAGAAAGATAACGAACGGGAGAAAAGACGGTTCCGGAGCGCAATCAGTCGATGAAACGGCGATAGCCGGTCGGCCGCTCATAGAGCCAACCGATCCGTTCGATGGCCGCGTCGAAATTCTCGCGGGCGACGGTCATGGTATGGCCGTTGGCGTGGACGATGGTTTCCGGATCTTCCATGATTGCGACATGACCCTTCCAGAAGACGAAATCGCCGCGCTTCAGCTCCTCGCGCTCGATCGGCTGGCCGAGGCCTGCGGCCTGCATGTCGGTATCCCGCGGAGCGGCACGGCCCGTCATCGACAGCGCCAACTGCACGAGGCCGGAGCAATCGATACCGAGGCCCGAGCGGCCGCCCCAGAGATAGGGCGTCTCCAGAAAGCGTAAGGCGACCTCGACAAAGTCGCCGCCCCGGTTATCGCCGACCGGTTGCACATGCCTGGCGAAGATCGCGGTGCCATCCTCCAGGACGACATAGTGATTGCCCCGCGCCTCTGCGGTACCGGTCACATGTACGAGACTGCCCATGGAGAGGATTGCGGCATGCGGCTTGCGCAGCTCCGGCTCGGGATAGAGGAAAGTGCGCTGCGGGATGACGACGTGGGTCGGCGTGGCTGCGCCTTCCTTGATTACCGTCTCCGGGAGATAGCCGACATAACCGTCCGCCAGAGCCTTGACCCAGCACCAGCCATCGCGGCGCTCGAATACCGTCACCTCTTCGCCCATCAAGAGCTCGGTATCGATGCCTGAGGCAAGATCCGGCTTCGGCCGAAGCGCGATGACAGGTATCGTGACGCGCGCGCTGCTGCCCTCGACGAAGCGCTCGGCTTCGACCTTGCCCTTGAGAGAGGCCTCGGCAAGATCGGGCCTGAAAGCATTGAGACGGCGGTCGAGCGTCATGACGAAATTCCCAGACTACAATTTGCGGCCGTGCTCGATGACGAGATCGCCGAGTTTTTCAAGATAGAGCGCACCGGTGACTGTTCGCTTAATGATGACGTTGCGGCGATCGCGATCGTCGCGCACGCGGTCGACCAATCCCATCAGGCCCATGGTGTCGAGCGCCCGCGTAATGACTGGTTTTGTGACGCCGAGGGTCGCGGCGAGGCCCCGCACGGTATGGGGCGGCGGCACAAGATAGATCTGCAGCAGGATCGCCGTCTGCCGCAGCGTCAAATCATGATCCTCGCGGCGCACCTGAGCGAGCGTCACGCCATGCCAGAGGCCTAGAGCCTGCGAGGCGGAGAGTTCGAGCGGCAAGGGCAACCCCGAGATTCGTTACGCTGCCGTTCCAGTCTCGGCGAAGATCGTGGCGGTTTCAAGGGGAATTCGCCAAACCCTTCTCCCCGCAATGCGGGGAGAAGGAACAACGGCATCCTATCGCACGCTCTGCCTGATGTGGTGATACAGCGCCCGGATCGCCTGCGCTTCGCCGCCACCGGGCGAATGCGGACGTTCGCTTGGTGCCCAGCCGAAGATGTCGAAATGCACCCAGCTCGGCGTCTTCGTGACGAAGCGCTTGAGGAACAGGGCGGCCGTGATGGAGCCGGCCATGCCGCCGGCAGGCGCATTGGTGATATCGGCGAATTTGGTGCGGATATCCTTGTCGTAGCCCATATAGAGCGGCATGCGCCACAGCGGGTCATCCGTCTCCAGGCTCGCCTCGGTCAGATCGCCGGCAAGCTCGCTATCGTCGGTGAAGAAGGGTGGCAGGTCGGGGCCGAGCGCGACGCGGGCAGCACCTGTCAGCGTTGCCATGTCGATCATCAAATCCGGCGCGTCCTCGTCGGCATAGGCGAGCGCGTCGGCGAGGATCAGCCGTCCCTCGGCATCGGTATTGTCGATCTGCACGGTCAGGCCCTTGCGGCTCCTGTAGATATCGCCGGGACGGAAGGCATTGGCCGAGATCGAGTTCTCAACGACCGGAATGATGACGCGCAGGTCGACCTTCAGCTTGGCGTCCATGATCATCAGCGCCAAGCCCATGACGTTGGCGGCACCGCCCATGTCCTTCTTCATCAGAAGCATCGAGGCTGCCGGCTTGATATCAAGGCCGCCGGTGTCGAAGCAGACGCCCTTGCCGACCAGCGTGATGCGACGATGACCCTTCTTGCCCCAGCGCAGTTCCAGAAGACGCGGCGCATCGGCGCTCGCACGCCCGACAGTGTGGACGAGCGGGAAGTTTTCCTTCAGCAGATCGTCGCCGATGATGACGGACATTTCCGCCTTATAGTGCTCGGCAAGCGCCCGGAAGGCCGCTTCGAGCTGTTCCGGCCCCATGTCGTTGGTCGGCGTGTTGATGAGATCGCGGGCGAGGAAGACGCCGGCGAGCTGGCGCTTGATATCGGCGGCATCTGCATCGCGCGGGATCATCAGCGTCGGTGCCGCCGTTTTCTCCGACTTGTAGCGATCAAAGCGGTAGCTGCCGAGACCGAAACCGAGCGCGAGCCGGTTCGCCGTCAGGGGCGCTGTTTCGATATGCCAGTCGCCCGCCGGCAGGCTGCGTGCCAGCTTGCCCGTGAGGAAGGGTTGCTCGGACGGATTGGAGCCGAGGCCGAACAAGGCTCCGCCTAGATGCCCTTCCGCGGTCGGGATCAGCAACAACGAGCCGCTTTCGGCCTTGTAACCGGCCTTGCGGGCCCAATCGAGCGCGATGGGATCGATGGTGCCGGTCTCGATATGCGCCGGGGTAACGGCAAAGATCGGCAAGGTCGCGCCACCCTTCGAATTGAAAGGCGTCGCGCGCTCGATGAATTGATAGGGGGCCATGACTATCCTTTGACGATGACTTCAGGGAATCGGGGACTTCAGGGAATCGAGAGTTAACCGTCTGTTAGGGTTAACAGATTATTGCTGGAGCGAACATTGCGTCGAACCTTTCCCTGTTCCGATTCTAGGCCGGGCGCAAGACTATAAGGAATTCAGGGATAAGCGACATGCCCGCCGTCTCAGCTGCGTCTTCATTCAGAACCTTTCTTTTCCGGGGAGCTCCGGCTGCGCTTCTGGCGATCGCGCTCGCAAGCTGCTCGACAACCGGAAAAGACCGGATGACGACCGGCTCGATTCCGAAGACGTCGCAATCTCTCGACACGATGAACAGCACTGATCTGGCGCAGGCAACTGCGGCGTATGGCAAGGCCTATGACGCCAATCCTAAAGATCGCGATGCCGGCGTCAATTATGCCAATACCTTGCGCATGAGCGGCCGCAACGACCAGGCGCTTGCCGTCATGCAGCAGGTGGCGATCGCCAATCCGAGCGATCGCGGCGTGCTGGCAGCTTATGGCAAGGCGCAGGCGGCGGCGGGGCAACTCGACGAAGCGCTATCGACCATCGATCGCGCGCAACTGCCGGACCGGCCGGACTGGCGGCTGGTTTCGGCGCAAGGTGCTATCCTCGATCAGCTTGGGCGCTCCACCGATGCACGGGCCAAATATCGAGATGCGCTGGTGCTGGCCCCGAACGAGCCGACCATCCTTTCCAATCTCGGCATGTCCTATGTGCTGACCGGCGACCTCAAGAATGCGGAAAGCTATCTCCGCACGGCCGTCGCCCAGCCGGGCGCCGACAGCCGGGTGCGGCAGAACCTGGCGCTGGTCGTCGGGCTACAGGGCCGCTTTGCGGAAGCTGAACAAATCGCCCGCCAGGAACTGACGCCGCAACAGGCAAATGCCAACGTCGCCTATCTGCGCGGCATGCTGGCACAGCAGAATTCCTGGCAGAAGCTTGCCGCCAGCGGCGACAGCAGGAAAATAGCCCAGCAATAGAGCGGGAGCGCCGTAACGGCTTCCCTACCCAACTTTCGAATCCGGAAACCGACGACTGAGCGGTTGAGGCCCACGCCCCGTAGCCGCTGGCCTTTAACGCCAGATGTGGCGCGGCAGCCCCTCGGCGACAAGCCGCGCGCCGAGGGCACCCATCACGACGCCGGCCACCCGGTCTATCCATAACTTCGCACCGAGATAGATGGCCCGCGGCCGGTTCGAAGAAAAGGCCATCGTGACCACCGTGTACCAGCCCACTTCAACCAGGAAGACTGCGGGCGGAACCGTAAACAGCAGCCAGGGCGCCGGAGCCGCCGGCAGGAGTGCGGCGAAGATACTGCCGTAGAAAATGGCCGTCTTCGGATTGCTGAGCTGCGTGCCGAGCGCAAAGAGGAAATTGCGCATCACACCGCCTGCAGCCGGCGTCGCAGGGGTATCGATGGGAAGATCGTCCGCCGCACCGCGCCAGATGCGGATGCCGATATAGATCAGATAGAGACCACCGGCGACTTTTAGCGCCAGATACAGCCATTCGACCTTCATCAGCAATGCGCTCAAGCCGAACAGGGCCAAGGTCGCGAAAATGACGCTACCCGTTCCCATGCCGAAGGCCGCGGCAAGACCTGCCTTGCGTGAGCGGGAAACGGCGATGCGCGAAACGAGCACGAAGCTCGGGCCAGGGCTCACGGCCCCGATGAAGACTGCTGCGATGACACTGAAAAATATTGCCAAGGATGACATGCGAGACCTCCCAACATGGTCGACATGAACGCCCGGCGCCTTTCGGGAACGATGCGCCTGGCGCCAATCGGCGACATTGCATGGAAGATAATCATGCCCGCATGCCGCGAGCAAGTCGGCGGCTCAGAATTTGTCCATTGCCTGAATGATCGCCGGGCCGAGAATGACCGCCATCAAGACCGGCAGAAAGAAGACGATCATCGGTACGGTAAGCTTCGGCGGCAACGCGGCCGCCTTCTTTTCCGCCTCGTTCATGCGCTCGTCGCGGCCTTCTTGCGCCATGACACGCAAAGCCTGCGAGAGCGGCGTGCCATAGCGTTCCGCCTGGATGAGCGCCTGCGTCACCGATTTGACGAGATCGATCTGCGTGCGGGCGGCGAGATTGTCAAAGGCGGTGCGGCGATCCTGCAGGAAGGAAAGCTCGGCCGTGGTCAGCACCATTTCCTCGGCGAGTGCCGGGGATTGCTCGGCCATCTCCTCGGACACGCGATGCATGCCAGCCTCGATGGATATGCCAGACTCCACGCAGATCAGCATCAGATCGAGAGCATCCGGCCAGGCGCGTTTGATCGATTTCTGGCGCTTGGTCACCAGATTGGAGATATAGATGTTCGGCGCATAGAAGCCCAGATAGGCGAAACCGATGACGCCAAGCAGACGGATCGGCAAGGGCTTTGCGGCAAACCAGCCGAGAACGAAGACGACGACGATCGCAACCGCCAGAAACAGGAAGGGCAGCAGGAATCGCGCCACCAGGAACATGTTGAGCGCATTTTCCGAGCGCAGGCCGGCAGACCGCAAGCGATTGACGGTATTGGCGTCGACAAGCGCATTACGCAGGTTGAATCGCTCGACGATCTGTCTGACGTTTCGATTGTTGTGGCTGCGTAGCGATGCCTTGCCGCCGTCGGCGCTGAGCCGCGCGCGTTCACGGGCGCGAATCTGTTCGCGCTCTGTCGATACGGCCTTCATGCGCTTGCTGAGATCACCACGCTCCAGCAGCGGCACGGCAATCGTATAGAAGGTCGCGAAGACGGCAATGGCAACCACAACGGCAAGAAGGGTGCCGGGATCGGTCAAATTGGCAGCCAGATCGGACATGGGCTACGCGGCTCCTTCCGCTCAGATCTCGAAGTTGACCATGTTGCGCATGATGAAGATGCCGAGCGACATCCAAATGCCGGCCGCAATCAAGATCAGATGGCCGCGCGGATCGGTGAACAGGATCATCATGTATTGCGGCGAGGTCAGATAGACGAGCAGCATCACGATGAAGGGCAGAGCGCCGATGATGACGGCGGATGCCTTGGCCTCCATCGACAATGCCTTAACCTTTGCCTTCATTTTCTTGCGCTCGCGCAGCACCTTCGAGAGGTTGCCCAGAGCTTCCGACAGGTTACCGCCTGCCTGGGCCTGAATGGCGATGACGATCGCGAAGAAATTTACTTCCTGCAGCGGCATATGATTTGTGATGCGCGCGCAGGCGTCTGACATGCTAAGACCGACCTGCTGCGCTTCAACCACCCGCCGAAACTCCGTCTTGACGGGCTCTCGCGCCTCGCCGGCCACCAACCGTACTGCATCGTTGAGCGGCAGGCCCGAGCGAAGCGAGCGCGTGATGACATCAAGTGCGTTCGGAAACTCTTCCAGAAACTTGCTTTGCCGACGGCTGATGAGGAAGCCGATGACCCAGCGCGGCAGGCCGAAGGCGGACGCAAAGAATACTCCCAAAATGACGAGAGGCGGCGCGCCGACGATGAAAAAGACCAACATGACGAAAAGACCGAAGATCACGCTGAAGATGTAGAAGCGCGACGGCGTCAACGACAGGCCGGCCTGCGCCAGACGTGCCTTCAGCGACTGCTTCTTCTTCGTGTTTTCGGACTGGCGCCGCTCGAGATCCTTCAGCGTATCCTGCACCGATTTGCGCCGTTTGGACATTTCCTGGACGCGATCGCGCGCAGCCTTGACCTTGACGCGGTCGGTTTCGGCCTGCTTGACCCGGTTGACCCGGCCTTGCGCCTTCTTCTGTGTTTCGATCCGCGAATAGAGAATGCCGTAACAGACCGCGGCGGCGGAGACCGCCGTCAGCAGGACAATCAACAGCACTATCGGATCGATACCAAACATCGTAAACCCTATTGCGCCTTCTGTTCCATCTCATCGAGGGCAGCTGCCAGGCGCCGCTCCTCATTATAGTAGCGGGCACGATCCCAGAAATGCGGCTTGCCGATGCCGGTGGAGACGTGCCGTCCGACGATCCGGCCGTTCGCATCTTCGCCCTCGATCTCGTAGCGCATCAGATCCTGGGTAATGATCACATCGCCTTCCATGCCGATCACCTCGGTGATCTGAGTGATGCGGCGCGAACCGTCACGCAGGCGGGCAGCCTGGATGACGACGTCGACGGAGCTGGAAATGATCTCGCGCACGGTCTTGGCCGGCAGGCTGAAACCGCCCATGGCGATCATCGATTCCATACGGCTCAGGCATTCGCGCGGCGTATTGGCGTGGATCGTGCCCATGGAGCCGTCGTGACCCGTGTTCATCGCCTGCAACAGGTCGAAAACCTCGGGCCCGCGCACTTCGCCGACGATGATGCGTTCGGGGCGCATACGCAGGCAGTTCTTGACCAGGTCGCGCATGGTGATCTCGCCCTCGCCTTCAATGTTCGGCGGGCGGGTTTCGAGACGCACGACATGCGGTTGCTGCAGTTGCAGTTCGGCAGTGTCTTCGCACGTGATGACGCGCTCGTCGCGGTCGATATAGTTGGTCAGGCAGTTCAGCAGCGTCGTCTTGCCCGAGCCCGTACCGCCTGAAATGACGACGTTGCAGCGCACGCGGCCGATGATCTGCAGCAGCGTCGCGCCTTCCGGCGTGATGGCGCCGAAGCGAACGAGCTGATCGAGCGTCAGCTTGTCCTTCTTGAACTTACGAATGGTGAGCGCCGGCCCGTCGATCGCCAGCGGCGGAGCAATGACGTTGACGCGCGAGCCATCGGGCAGGCGCGCATCGCAGATCGGGCTGGATTCATCGACGCGGCGGCCGACCTGGCTGACGATGCGCTGGCAAATGGAAAGAAGCTGCGAATTGTCGCGAAAGCGGATTTCGGATTCGACGGTCTTGCCGCCGACTTCGATGAAGGTCTGGCCGGCGCCGTTGACCATGATGTCGGCGATGTCGTCACGGGCGAGCAGCGGTTCCAGCGGGCCATAGCCGAGCACGTCGTTGCAGATATCCTCGAGCAGCTCTTCCTGCTCGGAGATCGACATCGCGAAATTCTTGATGGTGATGATGTCGTTGACGATATCGCGAATTTCCTCGCGCGCGGCCTCGTTGCCAAGCTTGGAGAGCTGCGACAGGTCGATCGTATCGATGAGCGCGGAGAAGACCTGCGATTTCGTATCGTAATATTCTTCCGTACGCGCCGTGCGACGCCGGCTGGGCGTCTGCATCGGCGGCGGGGCGACCTGCTGACGCGGCTGTGCGGCATCACGGGACGGCTCTATCAGCACGGCCGGCGCCGTTGAGCCACCTGCAGGAGCGGGCGCACGCGCCGGTGCCGGCGGAGGCATTGCGCCGCCGCTCTTTGCAGGACCTTCACTTCCGCGCTTGCCAAACATGTCTTCGATCCAATTCTACTGCTGCTGCATAGCCTTCATGAAAGATCGACCTTTCGAAAGTCCATGCGAAATCATAGGGTTACTTCCGCTTCAAAAGGCCAAGCAAACCGCCCTTTCTTGCCTTCTTCAAAGCGACACGCCCGGTGACGATGTGTGATATCTGCGAGAAAGTTTCCGCAATCGGTGACTTTGGATCCGTCTCGGAGATCATCTGTCCGCTGTTGGCAGCATTGCCGAACAGGTTGATGTCAAAAGGTATGATGGCGATCGGGTCCGTCTCCAATGGCGCGCAGAATTCCGAAGGATTGATCTCCGGACGCTTCGGCATGCCGACCTGATTGAGAATGAGGTGTGGCGCCTTGTCGTTGGGCCGCAGCTTGCGCAGAGCATCGATCAGGTTCTTGGCATTGCGCAGATTGGCGAGATCGGGTGCGGCGCAAATGACGACCTCATCGACTGCGCCGAGCACAGAGCGCGTCCATTCCGTCCAAACATGCGGCAGGTCGAGGACTGCGACCGGCGCACTGCGCTGAAGAACGTCGAGCACCGGCAGGAAAGCGTGTCCTTCGAAATCATAGGCACGATCGAGCATCGAGGGTGCCGCGAGCAACGACAGATGCTGCGAGCATTTGGTCAGCAACCGGTCGAGAAAGACTTCGTCGAGGCGCTCCGGCGCATAGACGGCCTCAGCTATCCCTTGCGCAGGGTCCTGGTCGAAATCGATGTTGGCGGTGCCATAGGGCAGATCGAGATCGGCCAGAATGGTTTCGGTCGAGAAGAGGCTGGAAATCCCGAAAGCGCAATTGTGGGCGATGGTGGATGCGCCCACCCCACCCTTGGCACCGATGAACGCAATGCTGCGGCCGAGCGGCTCGGCATCGGGATCGATGAAGATCGATGTCATCGCGGTCATCAGATCGACCATATCGGTCGGCTGCACGATATATTCGGAGATGCCGTTGCGGATGAGTTCGCGGTAAAGACCGATGTCGTTGTGATAGCCGACGATGATGACCTTGGTGCTCGGGTCGCAGACAGCAGCGAGCGGTTCGAGTTCGGTCAGCAGGCCGCGCGGATTGGCACGCGTCTCCAAGATGATGAGATTCGGGGTCGGCGCCGAAGCGAACATGTTCGCCGCGGCCGCGACACCGCCGCTGGTGATCCTGAGGCTCACCTTGGACATGCGCCGATCGTTGGCGCACTGATCCATCACCTGCTGCAACTGCTCGCTTTCGCAGAAGGCATGTATGGATATGCGCGGCAGCGGCCGCAGATTGTCGAGATTGCCCGAGCGCGAGACCTCCTCCGCTTCTGCGGGAGTCGGGCCGATATCGTATTCGATGGCGTTCATGATTTCATCCCGTTGCGCCGGTCTCTTGCATTCAATTTCCGCTGCCGAAGCCGCCGACCGTCGCCGTGCTGATCGGGGTTGAGCCGCTGCGATAATCGGCGATAACCTTGCTGCGCTGATCGGCATCGATCGGCGTCATCGCGCGCGGCGAAATCAGATCGGTCGGATTTGCGACCTGCGCTGCCAGATTGTGCTGGGTCGCACAGCCGAAATTATAGTAGTTCTGATTGTCGAATGCGTTGTCCGAAAGGTCGTCCGGCCATTGGCCGCAGGCATTGGTGGCCGCCGTCGTTGCCGTAAAACGCAGGCGGATCGGCGCGGCATCGCCCGGGCCGCCGGCCGGGTAATAGCTATTGACGATTCGTCCCGATGGAATGCCGTTCGTGACCAGCTCCCGGCGGATCTGCGAGTTGAGTGCCGATGCGGCGAACGCATTTGCCGATTGCCGCGGCGACAGGATTTCCACCGTGCCGCTGGCATGGGCGCGATAATCCTGCACGAAACCGCGAACCGTATCGCGCATGCCTGTTGTCAGGTGCCGGTCACTGGCTGCAACCGGTATGTCGACGCTATGCTCTTTTTCGGTGAGCACGATGGGATGCCGCTGGCGATAGTCGTCCCTGATGGCGCTCGTCGTCATGCCATCCGGGGAGCCGGCGCAGCCGCTGACGGCCGATATCAGCGCCAATGTCGGAAGGATCAGCATCGATCTTGAGAAACGAGGCCGAGCACCGCGGCGTGTATTGCGTTCGAGGCTGGCCATTTCTTGCTCTCTCATTGACCTCGTTGAAAAGGCTGGTGTCATGGTCCCGCTCCTTATTTGTAGATGAAGCCGACTGTGCCGTGGAAATCGGCATCGGCGACCGGCGGACCATCCTTGCGGCCGTAGATCTTGTTGACACGGTTCATGAAGAAGACACCGGCATCGTTCGTCGGCGAAAAATTGTCATCCGGGCGGGCAAGCTTGTCGCGTGCTACGGGTCGCACGAGATAGGGTGTCGCGATGATCACAAGCTCGCTCTCATCACGCTGGAAGCTCTTCTGACGGAACAGGGCGCCAAGGATCGGGATCTTCGATGCGCCAGGCGTTCCCGAGGTCGTCTGCTGCACGTTGTCGCTCAGCAAGCCGGCAAGAGCGATCGATCCCCCGGATGGCAGCTCGACCGAAGTGTTGGCGGCGCGCTGGTTGTAGGTCGGGGTGGATGACGACGCGACCGGTTCCGAGACCTGGGTCTGCACATGCAGGCTGATGCGGCCGCCGGCCAGGACCACAGGCGTGAAGGCCAGCGTGATACCGTATGTATAGGGCGTGATCGTCGTGTTGCCGTCCTTGTCGGTGGTGGAGTAGAGCGTCTGGCCACCGGAATTGAAGGTCGCAGCCTGTCCGGAAATGGCGGTCAATGTCGGCTCCGCCAGGGTGCGCACGGCACCTGCCTGCTCGAGAGCATTCAGATAGGTGCTGATATTGTATTTGCCGAGGGCGTATTTGAAGAGTGTCGAGATACCACCCGCGCCGGTGGCGTTGCTGGGATCGCCGTTTACTCCCAGGAAATTCGTGGTTCCGGTATTTCCGATGCTGCCCAGCTGCGCCACGCCTAGGCCGGAGGAATTGCTGACCAGATTGTCGAAACCGATCTGCTTCAGGACGCTGCGCTTGATTTCGGCGACGGTGACCTTGAGCGTCACCTGATCCTCGCCTTCGATCTGCAGCATGTTGACGATCTGCGAGGTCTGCCGCCCTTCGGCGAAAATCGCGACGGCGTTGTTGTCGCCGCTGCCGGAGGCAGTCTGGTTTCGTGTCGTCGCTTCGCCGCCCTTGAGGAACGCCTGGGCGAGCTGCTGCGCACGGATCGAATCCTGCGGCGTGCGCACCATGCCTGTCAGGACGATGTTGTCGGAGATGATCTCGACGTTGATGTCGGAGTCCGGGATGAAGCGCTTGATATTATCCTGCAGGCCAGCAATGTCGCGCTCGATCTGGAGATCGAGGCTGACGATCTCCTTACCGTCGGCGCCGAAGATGAAGATATTGGTCTGACCGACCGTCTTGCCGAAAAGGTAAATGCGGCGCGAGGTGCGGGTCACCGCATCCGCCATCTTGGGATCGGAGACAAGGATGTCATGCGCGTCGGCCGGCAGATCGACGACGAGTGCTTTGTTGAGACCAAGCTTCAGTGTGCGCTTCGTGCCGAGGCCAGCTATCGTGACGATGCTGTCCGAGCCGCCCGCAAAAGCCGCAGGCATGCGCAGAAAGGCCGGGACATCTGCCAAGGGCAGGCCGGCAAAGGCGACCGAGAAGGAGAGGCTTACGGCAAGGGGGAGGCTGGCTTTCTTGCTTGTCTTTAACATGGTCTCGCCCCTTCTCACTGCGGTTTCGGCCCGGTTGGGCCGTCGGTCACGATCGCTCCCGACTTGATGACTTGGATCATGCCGCCGCCATTGTCGCCGGCCAGCAGATAATCGGCGGCTGTCGTATCGGGCTGCTGCGCGTCGGCAACGGAGCGCAATGCCAGCGTCAGGCGATCGGCCATCTGATGCGCGACGGCCAGGACCTTCGTCTGGTCCGGCGTCAGTTCCAGCGTCGCAGTTGCGCCGACGACGGCTTTGCTTCCGTCCTGCTTTTCCTCAATCTGCTGATCGACAGCCAGAACACGAACGTTGCTGAGCACGGTTTCGGTGACGAGCTGCTGCTGCGAACCCTTGCGCACCATGATGACATCGACCCGGTCGTTCGGAAGGATGAAGCCGCCCGCGCCAGTGGCGACGGAAATCTCCGTGGCAACGGCTCGCTTGCCTGCCGGCAGTAATGAGGAGAGGATACGACTGTTGGAATCGGCGACCTTTTCCTCGCGGATCGGCTCGCCCTCGAATATCGGCAGGCGAACAACCGCGCCGGTCAGATCCTTCAGCGCATCGGGCCGCTCGCGCTCGGTGATGAAGCCTTTGACGATACCGCTTTCCGGCCAGGGCATCCAATGGATCGATTGCTGGTTCAGACGCGAACCAACGGGCAGATTGGCACCGGCAACGAGGACATTGATCGTCGCCTCCTTCTCCACCACCGCCGCAATCTGCTGGGGAACGATATTGCGCGAACCAGCCAGACGCATCGCGAGCAGACCAGCCATCCCGGCCGCGACGGCTGCCACTGCGAGTATCATTATGCGAGCGGGTTTCATGGTCATTCCTTGAGGAACAGGATTCTTCGCCCCACAGAATGACCGGCAATTGGTGTAATTATGGTTAATGGGAGGTTACATTTATTGTTACTTAACCATGATTACTTGATGTATATTAGAAATAATATATGTGCGAGTTTGATTTTTACTCGCCGGCTCAAGATATGCCGTGCATCGCCGCGATCAAGATCGGTGAGGATGGGAAGGCCATGACGCCACCGATGGCAATGGCAATGCCATAAGGAATCTTCTTGGCGATCACCAGCGAATTCGGCAATGGAAGGCCAATGGCCAGTATCGTGTTGGCCTGGGAGCGGAGGAAGACGATGAAAACCGTCAATGCGCCGCCGATAAACGCGACGTAAACAAGAAATTCGACAAGGGATGAATCAAAGCCGAACCAAAGTGCGGCCGCAGCCAAAAGCTTCGCATCACCGCCACCCATGACGTTCAGTGCGAATAACGTAAAACAGGCAAAGAATACAGTACCAGCACCAGCCACATGCATGCCGATTTCCGCAAAGGACAGTCCAATAATCGGTGTCAGCACAAAGAACGATATCGCGAGTGCCAGCGACAGGCGATTTGGGATTGTCATCGTCAGCAGATCAGAGATCGCCGCAAGCGACATGCAGAGTGGAAAGATTAGCAATATCGCGGCTTCGAGCATTTTACCTGCCTTGCCAAATCACTCAATTTAAAAACCGCCCAAATATTTTGGGCGGCTTCTTCGCTACTTACATACGGCCAAAGTACTTACTAGTACTTAGCCGAAGCGCTATTCATCTTGGTAGCGATGTTCGTGAAGGTAGTGCTGAGCGAACCGCCCAGCGACGTCGCTGCGGTGATGATGGCAACCGAGATCAGCGCGGCGATCAGGCCGTATTCGATTGCGGTCGCGCCGGATTCATCCTTCAGGAAACGCGAAAAAATCTTGGACATAAGTTTAACTCCACTTTGTTGACAGCACGTCCGCCAACTGTTGCCGTTGATCGGATGAGTTGCACGGTAGCTTCCCGCCGTTTCCATCGCTTTAAAGAATTAGGTTAATGTGCAGTAAATCCAAAAGCGAAAATAGAATAGTTAATGTGACTTGTATGTTCTTCTGTATGTTTTTAAAGAAAATCTTCAGCCAAATAGAAATTATTAGATGTATGAATATTAGTACGATATACGATTCGTCTCGAATTAATACACGATTTGCAGGAGAAGGCGACGACGAGGGCCTGCGTGGGACATCTGCGCCATAATTGCATGGCAGAAGACAACCTTAATCGTTCATTCACCATTCTTTCTCATTCTATCCAGAGATCCTTTTCGCCATAGTTTTCCAAGAGGCCAAGCCATGCCAATCGGCGGCAGAACAGCATTCCTTGCCGGCATTGTCGCCATGGCCGGCATGACGCCGCAGCTTTCACACGCTGCCGGAGAGAGCATGCTGCGCGTCTATATGGATCACGCGCGCGTGTTGAAGCTGGATCGCCCTGTCAGCAAGGTCATTGTCGGCAACTCGCAAGTTGCCGACGCGACGGTCGCCGATCCGAAAACCATCGTGCTGACCGGCCGCAGCTTCGGCACGACAAACATCATCCTGCTCGATGCCGACGGCAATGCCATCGTGGACGAACAGATCCTAGTGTCGATCGACGAAGGCAATACGGTCCGTGTTTTCCGCCAGACGGATCGCGCTGTGCTGTCGTGTACGCCCAATTGCGAACAGCATGCCCAGCAGAACAATACGACGACGACCCCAACTGCTGCTGCCGGGCAATAACAACATTCGATAAAGCAAATATTCTAAAGTACATTCAGGGAATTGAGCAACAAACGATAATCCTGGTTTCCTCTAAATATGAAGAGAGAAGAGAAACGGATTATCAAGAAAGCAATTCTAGTGTCGTCCGCGTGTAAATCGCCGCGGGCTTCCCATGACGTCAGACAATACCCTTCACGCCAATACAGGCCGCACACGGCGACATGCCCGGGGCAGCTTGCGTGAATTCGTGCGTTCTCGGGACGGGACAGCAGCGATCGAATTTGCCTTGCTTGCAATCCCCTATTTTCTGATCGTCTTTGCAATCATCGAAACCTTCGTCGCCTTTACTGCGGAGCAGGTCGTTTCAAACGCCGTCGATACTTTGGCGCGCCAGATTCGGACCGGGCAGATTACTGCGGCCAATACGACTTCGCAGCAGTTCCGGCAGGCATTCTGCAACGAGATTGCCGTGCTCATTACCTGCTCCTCCTCCGAGGTACAGACGCCGGCGAACCTCTATCTCGATGTAGAGAGCTATTCGAGTTTTGCGTCCATGCCGACGACGATCCCCCGCCAGTCATCGACCGATCCTTATTCCGATCTCAGCACCACCGGCTTTGCTTTTGTGCCCGGCGGCGCCAAGTCGCTGAACATGGTGCGTGCCTATTATCGCTGGCAGATCATAACGGATCTGCTGCGCCCCTATCTTACCAACGTGCATCCAACCAACGGCTCCGCATCAGTCTATCTCATCGTCGCAACCGCGGCCTTTCAGAACGAGAATTATCCGTGAACGGCCTCAAGAGCATGATCGGGAAAGAAAGTACGCCCTTTGGCATCCTGAGACGCTTTGCCCGTAACAAAGATGGTGTCGGCGCGATCGAATTCGCCATTCTTTTTCCCGTACTGCTGATGCTCTATCTCGGTGCCTTTGAGCTTACCGTCGGCCTCAATGCCTCGAAACGTGCCAGCCGTTCTGCAGGTTCGATTGCGGACATCATCTCACAGCAATCGTCGGTCACCAAGTCCGTGCTTGCAACGATGCCCTCCGTTGCCGGCGCGATCTTCGCGCCCTATAGCACGACCGGCCTGACGCTGAAGATCAGCGGTATTTCGATCGACACGACAGGCAAGGCGACCATCGCCTGGTCCTGGGCGCAGGATGGCACCACGCCATACACGGCCGGCTCGACAGTCACGGTGCCGGCCAACATGAATCAGGCGAGCACTTTCCTCGTTCGCAGCGAACTTGCCCTTCCCTATCAGCTCATCAGCTTCGGCGCTAATTTCCTGCCAAGCGGCACCAGCCAGATCACCATCAGCCGGCAGTATTACTACCGGCAGCGCGTCGGCAATTCGATCAGCTGCAGCGACTGCTGATAGCTCGTCCCCAAATCGCGCCCGAAATGCTGCTCCAAAACGGAAAATTGCCAAGTCGATGCCTCCGTTATATGGGTGACGTCCAATAACCCGGAACACCTCCCGGGTGACGGCATTCTATCGGGTGATCTATGGCGCGCGCCTTTCTCTTCGTTCTGGATTCTTTCGGTGTCGGTGGCGGCCCGGATGCGGCAAGCTATGGCGATGAGGGTGCCGATACGTTTGGTCATATCGCCGAGTTCTGCGCCGCAGGCGCTGCCGATCGCGACGGCTTGCGCCAAGGCCCTCTTACGCTGCCGACCATGTCCGGCCTCGGCTTGCTGGAGATCGCCAAGGCGGCAACGGGCAATTATCCCGCCGGCATGCCTTTGCCGGAAAAGCTCTACGGCCTTTATGGCTGCGCGAACGAAACCTCCCGCGGCAAGGATACGCCATCGGGCCATTGGGAGATCGCAGGCACGCCCGTCATGTTCGACTGGGGTTACTTTCCGGCAGAGGGCGATGCCTTCCCGCCGGAGCTGGTGAAGGCCATCTGCGAGGCAGCCGACCTGCCCGGCATTCTCGGCAATTGCCATGCCTCCGGCACGGATATCATCGCCAAGCTCGGCGAAGAACACATCCGCAGCGGCAAACCGATCTGCTACACTTCCTCCGATTCCGTCTTCCAGATCGCCGCACACGAGCAGCATTTCGGCCTCGACCGGTTGATCGGTCTCTGCAAGATCGTGCGCACCCTGCTCGATCCCTACAATATCGGCCGCGTCATCGCCCGCCCCTTCGTCGGTGAGACCGTGGCGACCTTCGAGCGAACCGGCAACCGCCGCGATTTCTCCGTGCTGCCGCCGGAACCGACGCTGCTCGACCGCCTGGTCAAGGCCGAGCGCACGGTGCATGCGGTCGGCAAGATCGGCGATATCTTTGCCCATCAGGGTATCTCCAAGGTCATCAAGGCCAATGGCAACATGGCGCTGATGGATGCGACGCTGAAGGCCATGGATGAGGCCGAGGACGGCGATCTGGTCTTCACCAATTTCGTCGATTTCGACATGGTCTATGGCCATCGCCGCGACGTGCCGGGCTATGCAGCGGCACTCGAGGCTTTCGACGCGCGCCTGCTTGAAGTGCACGAGAGACTGAAGCCCGGCGATCTCGTCATTCTGACGGCCGACCATGGCTGCGACCCGACGTGGCGCGGCACGGATCATACGCGCGAGCGCGTGCCAGTCATGGCCTACGGGCCCGGCATTCGTTCCCGTTCCATCGGCGTCCGGCAGACCTACGCCGATATCGGTGAGACGGTCGCGAAGCATTTGGGAATTGCGGCCGGGCCGCATGGGAGGAGTTTCCTTTGACACCGCATTTGAAGAAAGTGGAGCTGCACTGCCACCTGGAGGGCGCGGCTCCGCCGGCATTGACCCTCGCACAGGCAGAAAAGTACGGCGTCGACACCAGCGCTTTCCTCAAGGATGGTGTCTACCTCTGGAAGGATTTTGCCGAATTCCTCGTCTGCTACGACAAGGTTTCCGAGGTCTACCGTACCGAGGAAGACTATGCGCTGCTGACGGAAACCTATCTGGAAGAGCTTGCCGGCATCGGCACGATCTATAGCGAACTCATCGTCTCGCCCGACCACGGCGACCGCATCGGCCTCGGCGCCGACGCCTATATGGCGGGTGTTTCGGCCGGCATCCGTGCCGCCAAGGCGAAGACCGGCATCGAAGCGCGGCTGATCGTCACTGGCGAGCGTCACTTCGGCCCGGACCGCGTGGTGAAGGCGGCGGAATATGCCGCCAAGAGCGCCAATCCGCTGATAACAGGCTTCAACATGGCCGGCGAGGAGCGCATGGGCCGTGTTGCCGATTATGCCCGCGCTTTCGACATCGCCCGCGAAGCGGGCCTCGGCATCACCATTCATGCCGGCGAGGTCTGCGGCGCCTTTTCTGTTGCCGATGCCGTGGAGCTGGTGCGCCCTGACCGTATCGGTCATGGCGTGCGCGCCATCGAGGATATGGATCTCGTCAAGCGCCTTGCCGATCTCGGCACGGTGCTTGAGGTCTGCCCCGGCTCCAACATTGCACTCAAGGTCTTCCCGGATTTCCAGTCGCATCCGCTGCGCAAGCTGCGCGAGGCCGGCGTGCGGGTGACGATCAACTCCGACGACCCGCCCTTCTTCCACACCTCGCTGAAGCGCGAATACGAACTGGCCTCAACAGCCTTCGGCTTTAGCGATGACGAGATCAACGCGATGACGCGCACGGCAATCGAAGCGGCCTTTGTGGACGACGCGACCCGGGCGACATTGCTGGCGAGGCTGTAAAAGCATGGTTTAGGCCGCAGATTGGGGATGAAATCTCGAAAAGCGGCCTATTTTCTTGCACCAGAGGCGATTTCCGTGGAAGAACCATCTCATATCACGGAATTACTGGAAGGCTGAAACCATGGACGGCGTCACTGTCATCGATCACCCGCTTGTGCAGCACAAGCTCACAATCATGCGCAAGAAGGACACGTCGACGGGAAGCTTCCGCCGGCTGTTGCGCGAGATTTCAACACTACTCTGTTACGAAGTGACCCGCGACCTGGAGCTGACGATCGAGACCATCGAGACGCCGTTGCAGCCGATGGACGCGCCGATCCTCGAGGGCAAGAAGCTGGTCTTCGCCTCGATCCTGCGCGCCGGCAACGGCTTGCTCGAAGGCATGCTCGATCTCGTGCCCTCGGCCCGCGTCTCGCATATCGGCGTCTATCGCGATCATGAAACGCTGCAGCCGGTCGAATATTACTTCAAGGCACCCGAGGATATCTCAGAGCGCCTGATCATCGTCGTCGATCCGATGCTGGCGACCGGCAATTCCTCGATTGCCGCGATCGACAAGCTGAAGGAGCGCGGTGCGCACAATATCCGATTCCTCTGCCTGCTGGCGGCTCCGGAAGGCATTGCCAATTTTCGCAAGGCGCATCCGGACGTGCCGGTCTTCACCGCAGCGATCGACAGCCACCTGAACGAGCTCGGCTATATCGTGCCCGGCCTCGGCGATGCCGGCGATCGTATGTACGGCACCAAGTAATTTCGTCGCTATACTCCTTGTCGAGCCCGGCAGTTACTCAACTGCCGGGCTTTTTATTGATTGCATTAGCGTCGTTTCAGCAAAGCCGGCCTATAGATGGTATGGCCCGCAGGAGGGGCCTTGCCGATGCTCGTTCGCGTTCTTGTCTTTGCCGGTATCATTGCCGTTGCGGCAACCCAGGTGCCGATGCTCGTTGACGGTTTTGGCGAGCGCACCGAAAAGCCGGCGCCGGTGGAAGCAGCTTCCCTCGCCCCACAGAAGACCGAGGTGCCCGTTTCCTATGGCAGCGTTCAGCTACGTGCCAATGCAGGCGGCCACTATGAGGGTGATTTCACGATCAACGGTCGGTCCGTACACGGGATGATCGATACCGGCGCAACCTATGTGGCAATGAACGAAAGTACCGCGCGCAGCCTCGGTATCAGCGGCGTCGATCTCGACTATCGCTACACGGTTCAAACCGCGAATGGCGCGTCAAAAGTCGCCTATATCAAACTCGACCGCCTGGAGATCGGCACCATCCGGGTTCGCGATGTCGATGCCGTGGTGGCAAAGGACAGCGCACTGAGCACGACGCTGATCGGCATGAGCTTTATGAAGAAGCTGAATTCCTATGGCGTGCAGAATGGCACCTTGCTTCTGAAGCAATAAGACGACGCATCTCGCGCGACTGCCAAGCGGCCCTAACACTGCCGCCCCAGATCAGATCCTGCTGATAATGACAGGCAACAAAGCGGGCGCCGCATCCGCGATGCGATAGTTAGCCGACAAATCAGCCATAGCCTTCTGCGCACTTGCCTCGTCCGCCGCGTGAACGGTGGCGATGCGGTCGCCCCTGCTCACCTTGGTGCCGAGCGGCAGAATGCCGCTGAAACCGACGCGATGATCGATCTTGTCTTGCGGGCGGCGACGGCCGCCACCAAGATCGATCACGCTCATGCCGATCCTTCGCGCATCGCAGGCACCGAGCCAGCCATCGGCGACGGCCAAAACCGGCTTCTGCACCGACGCGCTCGCCAGATAGCGATCGGGATGTTCGAGCAAATCGGCCGGCCCTCCGAGGGCATGCACCATGCGGCCGAAGATCTCTGCCGCCTTGCCGGATGCCAAAGCCTCGCGCGCCCTGCCCTCCGCCTCGGCGGCATTCGCGGCGATGCCGGCCTGAACCAGCATTTCAGATGCGAAGGCCAGCACGACCGTTTCGAGCCGCGTGCCTGCCTTGTTGCCCTTTAGGAAATCCAGACAGTTGCGAAGCTCGACCACGTTGCCGGCTGCATCGGCCAGGGGCTCGTTCATGTCGGTAATGAGCGCCGAAGTCTTGACCCCACCGCCATTTGCCACCTCCACCAGCGAGCGCGCCAGCGTCTCGGCTTCCTCAAGCGAGGTCATGAAGGCGCCGCTGCCGATCTTGACATCGAGCACAAGCGTCTCCAGCCCCGCCGCCAGCTTCTTCGACAGGATGGAGGCCGTGATCAGGGGAGCGGAGTCGACCGTCGCGGTAACGTCGCGCACTGCATAGAGCTTGCCATCGGCCGGGGCCAGCGCGCCGGTCTGCCCGATAATGGCGCAGCCGACCTCGTCGACCACCTTGCGGAAACGAGCCGCATCCGGCGTAATCCCGTAACCGGGAATGGATTCCAGCTTGTCGAGCGTGCCGCCGGTATGACCGAGGCCGCGGCCAGAGATCATCGGCACGGCGAGGCCACAAGCGGCCGCGATCGGCGCCAGCATCAGCGAGACATTGTCGCCAACACCGCCGGTCGAATGCTTGTCGGCGATCGGTCTGCCGATCCCCTCCCAGGACAGAATATCGCCGGAGCGCGCCATGGCGAGCGTCAGCGCCACCGTTTCCTCCCGCGTCATGCCTTGAAACCAGACGGCCATGGCAAAGGCACCGATCTGGCTTTCGGCCAGTTCGCCGCGCCCCAATGCACCGATAAACGCGTCTATATCGGCAACCGAAAGGCTGGCGCCGTTACGCTTCTGCCGGATGATCTCCTGCGGAATCATGGATCAATAGCCTGAAGATGCCGTCTTGGACTCACCGCCGCCCAACACGTTCAGAATATCGTCGAGCAGGCTCGACGCACCGAAGCGGAAGGTCGACGGCATGGCCCAATCGGGCGCCATGATGGTCTCGGCAAGGCTAAGATATAGAGCCGCATCGGAAACGGAACCGATGCCGCCGGCAGGCTTGAAGCCGACCTTGCGACCGCTGGCACGGATCGCTCGCAGCATGATGTCGGCGGCCTCGAGCGTTGCGTTGACAGTGACCTTGCCGGTGGAGGTCTTGATGAAATCGGAACCGGCATCGATCGCCAGTTCCGACGCGCGCCGGATCAGCGCGGTATCCTTGATCTCGCCAGTTTCGAGGATGGTCTTCAGGAGAACCGGTCCCTTACATTCGGCCCGCACGGCCACGACCATGTCGGTGACAGCCTGCTCATTGCCGGCCAGAAAGGCACGATAGGGAATGACCAGATCGATCTCGTCGGCGCCGTCGGCGATCGCCTCGCGCGCCTCGGCTGCTACATCCGCCACTTCCATGTCGCCAGCCGGGAAATTCACCACGGTCGCGATCCTGACGGCGTGGTCGGTGCCGAGAATGCTGCGCGCCTGAGCGACGAAACGCGGCCAGATGCAGATGGCGGCCGTATTGCCATAGGGCGATTGCGCGCGGGCGCACAGCGCCTCGATCTGAGCCGGCGTGCAGTCGTCCTTGAGATTGGTCAGGTCGAGAAGGGAAAGCGCAACAGCTGCCGTTTCTCTCAGGGAATGGCCCGTCATTCTGGGTCTCCTTCGTCCGCGATCATTTCTTTCAGGATAGCGGCGAGGCGTGCGCCGCCGACCGGAGCCATGTCCTTCGTCTCGTCGTGCGAGAGCTCGCCACCGGTCATGCCAGCACCATAGTTAGTGATGACGGAGGCAGCGGCAACCCTCAAACCGAAAAGACGTGCCAGAATAACTTCCGGCACCGTCGACATGCCGACGGCATCAGCGCCGAGAATGCGCGCCATGCGGATCTCTGCCGGCGTTTCGAAGCTCGGGCCGGAAAACCACATATAGACGCCATGTGACAGCTTGATCTCGGCCTTTTCCGCCGCCTTGCGCATGCGCATGATCAGATCGATGTCATAGGCGCTGGTCATGCCGACGAAGCGCCTGTCGCTTTCCTCACCAATCAGTGGGTTCATGCCGGAATAGTTGATGTGATCGGTGATCTGCATCACCGAGCCCGGCGGCATCTCCTCGCGCAGCGATCCGGCCGAATTCGTCAAGATCAGCGTATCGACACCAAGAGCCTTCAAGGTCTCGATCGGCTCGCGCATGGCGTTGGCGTCGCCCTTTTCGTAATAATGCACCCGGCCGGAGAGCATGATGACGGGGACATCGCCGAGCTTGCCTGCGACCAGCGTGCCGGCATGGCCTGATACTGCGCTGACCGGGAAGCCGGGCAGATCGGCATAGGGGATGCGCAGGGCGTCCTTGACCTCATCCACGAGAGAGCCGAGGCCGGAACCCAGAATGATACCGTAGCGCGGCTTCAGTTCGCCGAGCTTCTCGGTGAGGATATCGACGGCCGCGCTCATCCGAGTACCTCCGTTTCGAAGCTGAAGGGCAGCATCTCGTCCATGGTCATGGTCTTCTTCACGCCGGTTTCGTCGCAAAGATAGATGCGTGTTTCCTTGCTGGCAAATTCGGCGATCTTCTGCCGGCAGCCGCCACAGGGTGGGCAGAGCGGCAGTTTCTCGGCGATGACAGCCATTTCGACGATCTTCTTGGCGCCGGCCATGACCATATGGCTGATCGCAGTCGGTTCGGCACACCAGCCTTGTGGGAAGGACAGGTTCTCGATATTGGCGCCAGTATAGATCTTGCCGTCCTCGGCGCGGATCGCCGCGCCGACCGGAAATTTCGAATAGGGAGCATGCGCGAAAGCCATCGCTCCGCGCGCGGCCTCGAACAGATCATGCGACATGGTTTAGCGCTCCTTGGTATAGGGCACGCCACCGGCCTTCGGGGGCTTGGCGACACCGATAAAGCCTGCAAGCAGGATGCAGGTCAGGATATAGGGCAGCGCCTGGAAAATCTGTACCGGCACCTCGCCGATGCCCGGAACCGACTTGCCCTGCATGAAATTGGCGAAGGCGTCGAGAAAGCCGAAGAGAAGGCAGGTGAACATGACCGGCACCGGCTTCCACTTGGCGAAGATCAGTGCGGCGAGAGCGATATAGCCCTTGCCCGCCGACATGTTGTTGATGAAGGCAGCCGACTGGGCGATGGCAAGATAGGTGCCTGAAAAGCCGCAGAGAATGCCGGCAACAATCAGCGAGCGATAGCGCAGCCATTCGACCGAGATGCCGGCGGTATCGACGGCGCCGGGATTTTCGCCGACGGCGCGCAGCCGCAGACCGAAACGGGTGCGATAGAGAATCCACCAGGAAATCGGCACCGCCAGGAAGGCGAGATAGGTCAGAATATTGTTGCCCGAGATGACATTGGCGTAGAGCGGTCCGATGAACGGAACGTCGCGAATGGCATCGGCACCCGGCAGGGTGATGCCGGAGAAGCGCGCGGTAGCAGGCAAAGTCGGCGTGCGGCCACCCTGGCCGAACCAGGCCTGGCCGAGAACGATGGTCAAGCCGGCCATCAGGAAGTTGATCGCGACGCCCGAAACGATCTGGTTGCCGCGATTGGTGATCGATGCGAAACCATGCAGCAGACCGACGAGGACGGAGACGAGAATACCGGCGCCAAGACCAGCCCAGGGCGAGCCGCTGATGGCGGCAACACAGGCCGCGGCGAAGGCCGAAGCCAGCATCTTGCCTTCGAGGCCGATATCAAAGATGCCGGCACGCTCGGAAAACAGGCCTGCCAGCGCAGTGAAGATCAACGGAATCGACAGACGGATGGTCGAACCCAATATGCTGATGAGAAGATCATAATAATCCATCGTCCGATCCTCACGTCCTGGCGAATGTCTGGTAGATGCGCACGAGCGCAGGTCGGAACATGTATTCGAGCGCACCCGCAAACAGGATGACGAGACCCTGGATCACCACGATCATGTCGCGCGTGATGTTCGGCATGTCGAAGGAAAGCGCGTCGCCGCCCTGATAGAGAATGCCGAACAGGATCGCCGCCAGGATGATGCCCAGCGGATGATTGCGGCCCATCAGCGACACGGCGATGCCGACAAAGCCCGCACCCAGCACAAACTCCACCTGCAGGCGCGCGGAAGCGCCCATGACGGGATTAAGCGCCATCATGCCGGCAAGACCACCCGAGATCAGCATGGCGATAACGACCGTGCGGGCATAGGGAATGCCGGCATAGACCGCAGCGGTTGGGCTGAGGCCGAGCGTGCGCATTTCATAGCCGAGCTTGGTGCGCCAGACGAGCACCCAGACCAGGAAGCACATGACGAGCGCGATCAGGAAGGACACGTTGAGCGGCGCGGCGCCGATGGTCGAACCGAACATATCCATCAGCCAGCCGAGCTTCGGCAGCTGACCGCCCTCCAGGAAGGTGCGGGTTTCGGGAGCCATCTTGCCGGGCACGATCAGCACATGCACCAGCAGGAAGTTCATCATCGCCGAGGCGATGAAGTTGAACATGATCGTCGTGATGACGACGTGGCTGCCGCGCTTGGCCTGGAGCCAAGCCGGAATGAAGGCCCAGAGTGCCCCGAAAATCGCCGCGCCGATGACCGCAAACGGCATCGTCACATACCAGGGCACGTAGCGGTCAAGCGTCAGCGCCACGAGGGCACAGCCGAGACCGCCGAGATAGGCCTGGCCTTCCGAGCCGATATTGAACAGACCGGCATGGATGGCGACGGCGACCGAAAGGCCGGTGAAGATGAAGCTCGTCGCATAATACAGCGTGAAGCCGATGCCTTCGCCGCTGCCAAGAGCGCCCTGCAGCAGCAGGACGAGCGCATCGAACGGGCTCTCGCCGATAAACCAGACGACGAGGCCTGATATCAGGAAGGCAACAATCAGGTTGAGAAGGGGGATCAGGCCGTAGGTGATCCAATTGGGGAGCGGAACGGAAGCCGTGCTCATATACGCCTCACGCGGCAATGCCGGCCATCATCAGGCCGAGTGTTTGTTCACCGGCCTCAGCCGACTTTTCACCGACGATGTGGCCGGCGAACATGACGAGGATACGGTCCGAAAGCGCACGGATCTCATCCAGCTCCACTGATACCAGCAGGATCGCCTTGCCGGCGTCGCGCATTTCGATGATGCGGCGATGGATGAATTCGATAGCGCCGATATCGACGCCGCGCGTCGGCTGACCGATCAGCAGCGCCTTCGGATCGCGTTCGATCTCGCGGGCGACGACGATCTTCTGCTGGTTGCCGCCGGAGAAATTGGCTGTCTTCAGCCGCGCATTCGGCGGGCGGATATCGTATTTCTCAATCTTCTCGACGGCATCCTTGCGCATGGCGTCGAGATCGAGCATGCCGCCGCGGCCGTATTTGCGGTCGCGATGGTAGCCGAGCATGGAATTCTCATATTCCTCGAACTTGAGCACCAGGCCCATGTGGTGGCGATCTTCGGGAATATGGGCAAGGCCAAGGTCACGGAGTGCTGCGGGATCGGCGTTGCCGATCGGCTTACCGTGCAGAAGAATCTCGCCCGAGGCCGGCTTGCGGATACCGGCGATGGCCTCCAGCAATTCGGACTGGCCGTTGCCGGCAACACCGGCAATGCCGACGATCTCGCCGGCACGGACATCGAAGGAGACGTTGTCGACCATGGTGACGCCGCGACCGTCCTTGACGGTGAGGTTACGCACCGACAGCAGGACTTCGCCGGGATTGGGAGCACCCTTTTCGACGCGCAACAGCACGCGGCGGCCGACCATCAGCTCGGCCAGCTCCTCGACAGTGGTTTCCGCCGTCTTGCGGGTGGCCACCATCTCGCCGCGGCGCATGACCGATACCGTATCGGTGATCGCCATGATTTCGCGCAGCTTGTGGGTGATGAGGATAATCGTCTTGCCCTGGTCGCGCAGGACGCGAAGGATGCGGAAGAGATTGTCGGCTTCGGCAGGCGTCAGAACACCGGTGGGCTCATCGAGAATGAGGATCTCGGCGCCGCGATACATTGCCTTCAGGATCTCGACGCGCTGCTGCTGGCCAACGGGAAGCTCTTCGATCAACGCGTCCGGATCGACTTCCAGGCCGTAATCCTTCTCGAGCCGGCTAAGCTCGGCGCGCGCGGCCGCGACACCCTTGGCGAGAAGCGCGCCGCCTTCGGCGCCCAGCATCACATTTTCAAGGACGGTGAAATTATCGACCAGCATGAAGTGCTGATGCACCATGCCGATGCCGGCCGATATCGCCGTCTGGCTGTCGCGGATGGCGATGGGATTGCCGTTGATGCGGATCTCGCCACTATCGGCCTGATAGAATCCGTAGATGATCGACATCAGAGTCGATTTTCCGGCACCGTTTTCGCCGATGATCCCGTGGATCGAGCCCTTGGCGACGGTCAGGTTGATATCTTTGTTTGCGTGGACAGCACCGAACTTCTTGTCGATGCCCACGAGTTCGATGGCAGATGTTTCGCTCACTATAGGGGGCTCCAGAAACCGGATTCCGGATAAGAAAAGGGCGTATGACGGTTTGCTACGTCATACGCCCTTGTTTCATATCAGCTCTTCGGGCAGGCGTTGTCGGTCAGATAGTCATGGACCTTGACGGTGCCGGAGATGATATCGGCACGAGCCTTGTCGACCGCAGCCTTCATGTCCGGAGTGACGAGCGGCTTGTTGTTGTCGTCCATGGCAACGGTGACGCCGTCTTCCTTCAGGCCGAGCTCCTGGGTGCCGGGCGTGAACTTGCCGTTCTTGGCATCGCTGAAGGCATTGTAGACAGCGAGGTCGACGCGCTTGACGACAGAGGTCAGAACCGAACCCGGATGCAGGTAGTTCTGGTTGCTATCGACGCCGATCGACAGCTTCTTGTTGTCGGCGGCGGTCTGCAGCACGCCGAGGCCGGTCGCACCGGCAGCCGCGTAAACAACGTCGGCGCCCTGGTCGATCTGGTTCTTGGTGAGTTCGCCGCCGCGAACCGGGTCGTTCCAGGCAGCGCCGGTCGTGCCGGTCATGTTCTGGAAGACTTCGATCTTCGGATTGGTAGCACGGGCACCGAGCTCGTAGCCGCACTCGAACTTGCGGATCAGCGGGATGTCCATGCCGCCGACGAAGCCGACCTTGCCGGACTTCGAAGCAATGGCAGCCATGACGCCGGCGAGATAGGAGCCTTCATTTTCCTTGAACTTGACCGAGCGGACGTTCGGCAGATCAAGGCTATCGTCGATCAGGACGAATTCAGTCTTGGGATATTCGGCAGCAACCTTCTGGAGGGCCGAAGTCCAGGCGAAAGAAACGGCGATAACCGGATTGAAACCCTTGCTGGCAAAGTTGCGCAGCGCCTGCTCGCCCTGGGTGTCGCCCGTCGGCTCGAAGTCGCGGTAAGCGATGCCGGTTTCCTTCTTGAACTTTTCAGCGCCGTTGTAGGCAGCTTCGTTGAAGGACTTGTCGAACTTGCCACCGGTTCCGTAGACGATTGCCGGCTTGATATCGGCCGCAAGCGCCGTTGCCGACATGGCAGCCAAGGCGAAAAGGGTCAAAAGGGATTTTTTCATGTGGTGCAGCCCTGTTGTTTCTATCTTGTTGGGTCCTCCCGCAAGCCCGTTGACCAGGCATGTCTGCGGAACCGCCGACCTCCCCCGAGGCCAAGCTGGCGCGCATCCTTGCATGGCTGCACGAAAAATTCACGAGAAATTTTTCAGTTGGTAAAGATTTGTGGGAATTGGTGAAAACCCATCCAAACGACCCGTTTTTTAAACAATTTCGGCCCAAAACTGCAATTTTATTGGTCAGAACAGTTGTCGGCCAGCTCTCCGCAATCGCTAGTTTCATCCGTTGCAGCCATGCAATAGGCCGATCGTCGAATGCTCCCCAGTATCACCGAAATCCCGCAATGACACAGGCTGGAGCGGCTGGCGGCGTCCCGATCAGGCACTGAAGCGGCCGGCGGCCGGCTGGCGCTTATAGGCAATCATCCACAGGAGCAGCGAGATCACCAGGAAGACCGCGAAAGCCGGCTGAAACAGCAGCCATTGCATCGCCATATCATAGAGACGGGGATGGACGTAATAGGCAATTGCCGAGCGAAGACTTGCCAGCGACGACGGGCTGACATCGTTCCAGGCATCGCCCATCGGGGTCATGACCACGGCCGAAGCCGCAACGGATTGAATGGAATCGATGGTGCCAGCGATAACAGCCACCACCAACGCGACAAGGCTCGCAAAACGCAACAGGAAACGCATAAACCCCTCCGGATACTCATTACGCCCGGCCTTTTCCGGCCGATCGGTCTTACGCCGCCTCATCTATCCCATTAGATAAGTTGCGCGCGAAATAAGCGCAATGGGGAGGAGATTCAGAGTTTTGCGCCGATAAGTCAAAAATCTGTCAGATTCGGGTTGATTGCTAGGAATTCATCGGTATATATCGCGCCGTTCCAACGATTTGCTTCCCCAGCGGGTGCGAAACGCCAAAGAAGGACAGGTGGCCGAGTGGTTTAAGGCGCACGCCTGGAACGCGTGTGTACGTGAAAGCGTACCGTGGGTTCGAATCCCACCTTGTCCGCCATTTTCCTCCACTCACCGCCGTTTACTCTAAGCGCCAAGGCGGTCCAACAATTCCGATATCGCGCGCTCATAGTTTCCATGCTCCGGGTCCGTCGCTGCCAACTGCGAGCCATCAGCCTTCTCGTCCATCGCCACCGCAAGCGCTGCACCATGCGTGTAGTCGACAAGAATATGCACCCATAGCAGAGCTCGCGATCGCGAAAGGCCAAGTTCTTTCAGCAGATCCGTCAGGTTATCGGTGATCCGTCTTGCATGGTCAGGGAACACGGCTGGCCGATTAAAGATAGCAAGGGTCAGGCCTGGATGGCACATCACCTTTGTTCGATACGCTCCCAGCAAGCCCTCTATCCGAGACCGAACCGTTCCTTGCGAAGACGCGGCAACATCTGCATAGACGCATTCGGCCATTGCTTTGATCAAGCCATCCCGATCTTGGAAGTGATGATAGATCGTCATCGGATTGACGTTCGCGCGCATGGCGACCGCGCGCATCGTAAACTTTTCAAAGCCCTCGGTGCTCAAGAGAGCCAGGGCTTCAGAAAGGATATTTGCGGGCGATACGCTCTTTTCATCGGCGCGCGGCCTGCCTCGGCTTCGCTTGGTCATCGTGCAATTACATAGGTCGATTGTACCAACCCGGAAGGAAATGGGCGGGTGCTTACGTGCTTGAGATGAACGTCGCGCGAAACCGGGCCGAACAAGGGTCGGCCGCTGCCGAGCAATATGGGAATGCGCGTGATCACCAGATCGCTGATCAGGCCTTCCTGAAGGAAGGATTGGATGACGCGTCCCCCATCGACATAGACGCGACGGCACCCTTCAGCTTTAAGCATGGCCATCGCTTGCTGTGGCGACTTCTGCGTGAAACGGACCTTGTCGGCAAGCTCAGCCGGAACTGGCTCTTCCACCAGAGTGGCCGAAAGAACGAGCACCGGGCGCGTATAGAACCACGGCCTCATCTCACGGACCGTTTCGAAAGTGCCGCGGCCCATGATGATGGCATCGATGTCCTTGATGAAATCGTTATAGCCATGGTCTTCGCCGGAAGCATCATATTTGAGCAACCACTCGATGCTGCCGTCATCGCGAGCGATGAACCCATCCAGGCTGGTTGCAATGAAAACATGGCCGGTCACTATCTCATATCTCCATAATTATACATTGTATAATTATGGATTGCTGGCGTTGTCAAGGAGTGCTGATGAAAGGGTAACCCGAGTGCCGCTAATCCGCTCCGCTTCGCCGAACCAGCGAGATGCAGCCTCGGCAGCGGCTTCAAAGTCTAGTTCAGCGTCACCGACCCAGGCAACCACACCATCGGGCCGCACGAGCAAGGCGCTCAAGCCCAGCCGATCCTTTGCGGCGCTCACGACATAAGTGATCCGGTCACCCCAGCAGCCTGCAAGCGCTTCAAGTGATGCCCGGGCATCGAAATCCAGCAACAAGCCCTTGCCTGTTCTGAGGTGATCGCCAAGTCTCGTTCCATCGACGAGCTCGAAATCAGGCGCGCTCCGACCCACGAACGGATTGGCGTCGCCAAGATCGTAGCGGAGAGAGACGCCCCAGACGCGCTCGGCGAAATAGGTGGCGCCGTCGCGCGTGTCGATCAGATCGCGGATGACGGCTTTGAGTGCGCGTGAGCTCGGGCTCGGTCGCATGAGCGCGACCTGGGCGCGCGACCAGTCGAGCACCTGTGCGCCGACCGGATGCCGTTCACGGAAATAGGTATCGAGCAGGCCCTCCGGCGCCGCGCCGCGGATGGTAGCGGCAAGCTTCCATCCGAGATTCATCGCGTCGCCCAGGCCAAGATTGAGACCTTGGCCGCCCAAGGGGGAATGGATGTGAGCGGCATCGCCGGCAAGCAAAACGCGTCCTCTTTTATAGGCTGTCGCCTGGTAAGCACGATCCGTCCATGTGGTGACAAGCTTGAGCGCCGTCACGGTAACGTCGGTGCCGGAGATGCGGCGCAGTACGGCCTGCACATGCTCGCGCGTGATTGGCTGGGTCCGGTGGAAAGCGCCGCCATCGAAATCGACCATCGCGACCGTCCCCGACGGCGAATAGGTGTACATGCCGGTTGCCGTGTAATGGCGACCGGAACGAAGCTTGTCCGGGTCCGCCATCTCGATTTCGGCGGAATAGCCGGTGAATTCAGGATCGGTGCCGACGAATTCGAAACCGCCGGCCTTGCGGACGGTGCTGCGGCCGCCATCGCAGCCGACGAGCCAGCGCCCGCAAAAGGTCTCGCCTCCGGCGCAGACGCTGACACCTTCATCCGACTGCTCGAAGCTCTCGACGCCGAAGCCGCGCCTGATCTCGGCCCCCATCGCCTGAGCGCGAGCAGCCAGGATGGCTTCGAGGCCCTCCATCTCGACCATCATGCTCCTACCGGCCGGGCTCGGCAGACGATAGGGCCACTTCGAAGCATCAATCTTGTCGTGGAAGAACTGGATGCCGGCGAAATGGCCGCCCGGGTGGCGCGACTGATGCATCCAGTGTGCAGCCGATGCGGCGCGATCGCCCGAACCGTCCTTCGCAGGTTTGGGCGCAGCGACATCATTCAGCAGGCCGCGACGATAGAAGGCTTCGATGGTTGGGGCGGAAAGGCCGCGCATGCCGAATGGAAGGCGCTTCAGGGGCGAGTGCGGATCCTCGGACTGCTCCAGCACCAATACGGAAAGGCCGGCGAGACGCAGCTCACACGCGAGAAACAAGCCGACGGGTCCGCCGCCGGCGATCAGAACATCATAAATCAAGACAGAACTCCTCAAGCGAGCGGCGCCGCAAGGGCGCCAGACATTCCGGCTTCGATCACTCTCGGCCGGCGCGAGTCGTTGGAAAATGCCCATCCCTATTCGGGCGGGCGACGGTCCGGTCACAGGAACAGCCATAAAGCCTGTGCCGATTGCACTGATTTTGTGATCGCGATACGATTTTTACACTCAGTATAAATTTACTTATGGTATAAATATTCTCATGTCAAACCGAATCAAACTCCGGGACCGCAAGAAGGAGATGACGCGTCAGGCGATCTCGGAGGTCGCAACGCGCCTGTTCGTCGAACATGGCTTCGATCATGTCTCCGTCGCCGATATCGCCTATGAGGCTGAAGTCGCCAGAAAGACGGTGTTCAACTATTTTCGCCGCAAGGAGGATCTGGTCTTCGATCGCGAGGATGAGGTGCGGGAGCTGGTGCGGAAAGCAATTGCCGATCGCGGCCGGCAGCCGCCGGTCCATGCCTTCCAGACGCTGATGCGGGAACTTTTGGAAGCACAGCATCCCTTGTTCAGGATCACGGAGCGGCCGATCGCGTTCTGGCGCATGGTCGCGGAAAGCCCGGCGCTGACGGCGCATGCGTGCGGACTGCAGGTGAGCCTTGCCGGTGATCTCTCGGGAATGCTGTCCGATGCCGTGGGCCGGCCCGCTTCCGATCCCGAAGCGCGGCTCGCCGGCACCATGCTGATGGCGACACTGGTGACCGCCTATGGCGAGGCGCTACGCGCCTTTCGCGAAAACCGAAAGCCCGAGGCGGCGCTGTCGAGCGTTCTGGACCGAGGCTTTGCGGGCGTCGACGCGGCACTTGCCGGGACGCCGTACGTCTGACTCTGGAAATCTCCGGGTCTCAGCCTGAAAAGACAAAACCCGACCGAGGGGGCGGTCGGGTTTTCGAATGTGTGGTCAATCAGACCGTCGACCATCGGCGGATCGTGGCCGATGACACCGGCATCACGCAGCTAAAACCTGCAGCTCGGCAAGGTCCTCGAGCAGTGTCGGACCCGTGGGCTCCCAACCTAGCTTCTGCCGCGTTTTGGCGCTGGAGGCCAGCATGTCGCGCGTGGCGAACATGGAGAGCCAATCGAAATATTCCTGAGCCTCTTCCTTGCCGACGGATTTCACCGGTAGGTTCAGACGGCGGCCGATGACTTCGGCGATATCGCGCATCGCGACGCCTTCCTCGGCAACCGCATGGTATTTAGCGTTCGGCTCGGCGCGCTCGACAACGAGGCGATAGAGGCGAGCGACGTCGGTAAAATGCGCTGCCGGCCAGCGATTGCGCCCATCCTCGATGTAAGCGCAGACGCCCTTCTGCCTGAATATCTCGATCAAGGGCGTAATGAGCCCCTGACTGACCGGATCATGCACCTGCGGCAGCCGCACGACCGAGACGTTGACGCCGATCTCGCTCGCCAAGATCCCAGCTTCCTCGGTGGCCGCTCGGGGATGCTTGTCGGAGCCGACGATCGGATTGTCTTCGCGGGCGGGCTCGCCGGGGATCGTGTTGGCGATCGGCGTGCCCGACGTAATGACCAGCGGACGGGCAGAGCCGGCCAGCGCCGAGGCGAGCGTTGCAATGACGCGGCGGTCATCCTCGCAATTCTGGACGAATCTCGAGAAGTCGTGGTTGAAGGCAAGGTGAATGACGCCGTCCGACTGCGAGGCGCCGCTTTTCAGGATGCCCATATCCTCGATCGTGCCATGAAGGACTTCGGCGCCGGCAGCGGCAAGTGCTACCGCCTTTTCTTTCGAGCGCGAAAGGCCGAGCACCTGATGGCCGGCGCCGATCAACTCCCTGACGACATGCGAGCCGATATTTCCGGTCGCACCGGTAACGAATATACGCATATGCACTGTCTCCTTATTTCGTCGGAGACAAGTCTGTGCTCATCGTTTATTCTGGTAAAGTAGTGACCTTATCATAGTAAAGACACTAACAGGATGACCGATCTCATCGAAACCGAAAACGTGCTCGGAACCTATCTCAGGGACCGTCGCGCAAAACTCGAGCCATCCGCGCTCGGATTTGCCGGCGAGCGGCGGCGCACGCCCGGGCTTCGGCGCGAGGAAGTGGCACAGCGCGCCAATATCAGCCCGACATGGTACACATGGCTGGAACAGGGGCGCGGCGGCGCGCCCTCCGCCGATGTGCTGGACCGGATCGCCCGCGCTCTGATGCTGACGGAAGTGGAGCGCGAGCACCTGTTCCTGCTCGGCCTTGGCCGGCCGCCGGAAGCACGTTACCGCAAGAATGATGGCGTGACGCCACGCTTGCAGCGCGTGCTCGATGCGCTGGAGCCGAGCCCCGCACTCATCCGGACCGCCACCTGGGACGTCATCGCGTGGAACCGAGCAGCACCCGTGATGCTGATCGACTACGGATCATTGCCGCCGGAAGAGCGCAACATCCTGCGCTATATCTTTCTCGATCCGCGCGCCCGCGCCGTGCAATATGACTGGGAAAGCGTCGCCCGTTTCGCCCTGGGCGCTTTCCGCGTCGATGCGGCTCGCGCAGGCGCATCAAGCGAGATCGAGCCTTTCGTGGCGGAACTTTGCCGCATCAGCCCGGAATTCAGGGCCATGTGGCGCGAAAACGACGTTCCCGGCACCCATACCGAGGCCATCAAGCATATACGGCATCCCATCCTCGGCCCGCTCGCCTTCGAATATTCTGCCTTTTCGGTCGATGGCCGCACGGATCTCAGCATGATCGTCTACAACCCGGCAACGCCTGATGATGCCGAGCGGATCAGATCGCTGCTGCCGCAATCTTAAAGGAAGAGCAGGCGAAACGGAGGTGTTGGCCGATATCCATCTGTTGACGCCAGCGAGAAAGCCGGCCTAAATTCTGTCCGTCGAAAATGGCTGGCTTGGTCTCGGTAGGCCCAGGCCCTTCTCCCTGAATGGAGAAGCTCTGTTTCGCGCTCGCGCGAATACCCCGACAGTCCCTGCGCCTCGTGCGCGTTTCGGGTCTGCTCGGTAGCTATTTGACGGTGCTCCTCGGCAGACCACATTCGAAGGAGCCGTTGTATGTCCATGATTGATCAATCCAAGCCCATTCTCGTCTATCTCGCCGCCGGCGTTCAAGGTAGCGCCGTCGTCCACGCCGCGCTTCGACGCGGCTTCAAGGTTCGTGCCCTTGTCCGCGACCGAGGGCGCGCCGCCGCAGTCCTGCCCCCTGGTGTCGAGCTTGCCGAAGGGGATCTTCGCGACGCAGCCTCGCTTCTTGCCGCCAGCGCCGGTGTCGCCCATGCCGTGCTGCAGATCCCGATCGGGTCTCAGGCGGATATGCGTATCCAGACAGAGAATGCGGTATCGGCTTCGCTTGCCAGCGGTATGAACTCCGTCGTCCTGAAGCTCGCAAGCGCCAGCCGACCGGCGCCGTGCGAAGAACCGAGCTTCGTCGCCAACGCCATGATCGAAGACGTCGTTCGTGCATCCGGGCTACCGTTCGCCATCGTCCGCCCGACCATGTATCTCGATAATCTGCTAAAGCCATCGGCACGCAAGGACATTGTAGGGTATGGCATATTCGCGCCACCCATTGCCGAAGCCCAGCGTATCGCCTGGACTTCAGTCGATGATTGCGCTCGCGCCGCTGTTACTCTTCTGGAACGTGGCATTTCATCCGGCGATCATCGCATCGCCGGGCCGGAGAGCGTTGATGGAAACCAGCTTGTCACGCGCATCGACGCGGGGCTTGGTCGCCGGATTGCCTATCGTCAACAGCCGCTCGACGAATTCGAGCGGGATGTCGATGCGGCGATGGGGCCGGGAACCGGACGCCGCGTTGCCTCGAAATTCCGCTACTTCGCATCGCATCCGGAAGATGCGGATGCGATGCTGGCCACGCCCTTCGAGCCGCAAGCCGGCCTTGAGGACTTTCAGCCGACTGGCATCGAAGAATGGGCTCGTCAGCACCGGGCGCAGTTCTTCGATGCGCAACAAGTGCCATCAGGCGGCCAAGGCTGATCAGCGGGATGTACGTTCAATCATAATAGGCCGGGACCTGCTTGAACCCCGGCCATGCCTCGAGGTCATGCCCGGTGACCACCATCGCGCCGGTCTGCTCGGCAAGTGCACGCAGCTTGCCGACGGATCGCACCGTGTCGACGGCGGACGACATGAAGCCGGGAAGCGCCTTTTCGTTCCAGTGATCAAGGGTATAGGCGGCATCGATGGCCAGCAATATCGCGCCCGCATTCGGCAGCTGCACGAGAAAGGATTGGTGGCCGACGCTATGGCCCGGCGTGAAGATCATCCGCAGCACGCCGTCGCCATAGAGATCGTAGCCATCGGTAGCGGCGCCCTCCAGGAAGTGCCACTTCACGCCGGGACGGTCGAAATCCCTCCGGAGATAGGCGCCTGCGGCGAACCAATCGGGCGCGAAGGCATATTCATATTCGCGGCGTTGGACGATGTGGGTCGCGTCGGGGAAACGACCGACAGCGCCGCTATGGTCGGAATGCAGATGGGACAGCACGACGAAGCGGATATCTTCACGGGATATGCCAAGCCCTGCCAGCTGCGCGACGCATCCTTGCTCCTCAGTCATCACAGGCTGATAGCTATCGATCACATCGCCCCAATAGCCCCGCGGATCGGAAAGGCCCTCCACCGCCAGCCCACCATCGATGACGACATTGCCCTTCGGGTGGGTGAGTAGAAACCAGGGCACCGGGATTTCAATATCGGCGTCGCCGCCCTGGTTCATCCTGATGTCGTGAGCCTTGCATCGCTGCGTGCCCGATTGAAACATGTAAAGCCTGATATCGCTCATGAGCCTGACCTGTGATTGACGTTTCGGTGCCGTTTTCGGCGATCGAACGCTTTCCCACTAGCCAGCGTCATCCACTTACATTTATCGGCCGAGCCGATATATTGGCGTGCATGGATCTGTTGGTGGCGATGCGCGTCTATGTCAGGGTGTTGGAAAGGGGCAGCATGTCGGCTGCTGCCCGCGATCTCGGCATGGGCCAGCCCGCCGTCAGCGAACGGATTGATCGGCTGGAGCAATATCTCGGAGCCAAGCTTCTGCTCAGAAACACCCGCAAGCTTTCCGTCACCGATGTCGGCGCGGTCTTCTATGAGCGCAGCAAGCAGGTGCTTGACAATGCCGACGATGCCCTGACCATCGTCAACGGCGATCAATCCTTGCGCGGCACGTTGAGGATCGCAGCACCGCATGGCGTCGGCGAGGTGATCCTGCCATCGATCCTTTTGCAGATGCGCAAGCGCCATCCGCAGTTGAAAATCGAGCTGATCCTCAACGACAGGACCGTCGATCCCGTGACGGAGGGTGTCGACATCTCGCTGCGTCTCGGCGATCTCGGCGAAGGCAGCTTCATTGCCCGCAAGCTCGGACATGTCGGCCGCGTGCTCGTGGCGTCACCGGCTTATCTCGACGAGTATGGGACGCCGACAAAGCCCGATGATCTTGCCGACCACCCATTCCTGCGGGTTGCCGGCCTTTTCAACGGCGGACGGCTTCCCTTGATCGACCCGGACGGCCAAATTGAACTTGCCGTCATCGACATTGTCCTCAGCACCAGCCATTGGCGGCCGCTGCACAGTCTTCTGCTCGATGGCGCCGGCATCGGCGTCTTGCAGGAGCCGGTCTGCGCTGCGGACCTGGCGAGCGGCAGGCTGATCCGCCTGCTGCCCGATATGACCGTACCCGGCTTCGATCTGCATGCGCTTTATCCGCAGATCAGGCCGATGCCGCCGCGCATTCAGGTGGTGCTCTCCCTCTTGGAGGAGCAATTGAGACTGACATCTGTATGGGAAAGCTAGACGCAGACCCGATCGACGCTCTGCGTCGCCGCCTCTGGCGTTGCCCGCAAGGTCAGCGCCCAGAAGAGGAATGTCGCGAGGCTGATGGCCGCACCGGACAGGCAGACACCCGTCCAACCCGCATGGGCATATATGATCGTCGATGTCGAGGATCCCAGCGCGCTGCCGATCGAGTAGAAGACCATATAGGCGGCGGTCAGCCTGTTCTGCGCGTCCGGCCTGATGCGATAGATCATGCCCTGATTGGTGACGTGCGTCGCCTGCAGGCCGAAATCGATGACGAGGACACCGATGATCAGCCATAGGATCGAGCGATCCAGCATGGAGATCGGTAGCCAGGCAAACAACATCAGGGCAAGTGCGATCCCCGTGGTGCGCTGGCCATGACCACGGTCGGCCCAGCGCCCTGCCCTGATGGCGCCCAGTGCCCCGGCGGCACCGGCAAGGCCGAACAGGCCGACTTCGGTGTGGGACAGCGAGTAAGGCGGGGCGGTCAGCGGCAGCACGAGCGGCGCGAGCAGCGTGGTGATATTGGCGAAGATCAGCATGGCGATCACGGCGCGGATGCGCAGCACAGGCTCTTCGACAAGCAGGGTGCCGAGCGAGCGGATGAGACCGAAATAGGAGAGACTACCCTTGGGTCTTTGCTGCCGCGGCAGTGTGCGCCAGAGAAGAAGCGCGATCACCAGCGTCAGTACGGCCGAGACGATGTAGACCGTTCGCCAGCCAGAGAGATCAGTCAGCGTTCCCGCAACGCTGCGCGCCAGAAGAATACCGAGCACGATGCCGCTCGTGACCATGCCGACGATATGGCCACGCTCGGCGGGATGCGCGAGACTCGCCGCATAGGCGACGAGCGCCTGCGTGACCACGGCCAGAAAACCGACGGCAGCCATGGAGGCAAGCAGCATGGCGGCACTGGTCGAAAAACCGACACAGACGAGTGCAGCCGCGCTTAGCAGCGATTGCACGATGATGAGCTTGCGCCGATCGACCAGATCGCCGAGCGGCACCAGCAGGATCAGACCGAGCCCGTAGCCGAGCTGTGTCGCGCCGACAATCAGGCCTGCGACCGTGCGCGACAGATTGAGATCATCGGCCATGACATCGAGAAGCGGATGGGCGAAATAGGCATTCGCCACGGCAAGGCCACTTGCGACGGCAAAGAGGAAAATCGTCGCTCGCGTCAACGGCGAATTGGCCGCTCCGGAATATCCGGCCCCCTCAGGCAAACCTTCTCGCGTGGAATGAAGGCGCACGGCATCCTTCGCGCTGCCGGCCGGCGGCGCGTCCTGATCGATCGTCATTGCAAAACTCCCGATTCTTCGGTTTAATAATGAAACCATCGACCGAGTAACATTATTGGTTTAATCATGCAACCATTCTTGCAGACAAAAGACCGGGAAGGCTTAAGCGCATGGTCGCGCGGAAAAGCCTGAAAGGTGATTATTGCCCCAGCGCCCGCTCACTCGATGTGATCGGCGACTGGTGGTCGCTGCTGATCGTGCGCGATGCCTTCGACGGGCTGACGCGCTTTGGCGAGTTTCAAAAGAGCCTCGGCATCGCCAAGAACATTTTGACCGAACGCCTGCGCACGCTTGTGGCAAGCGGCATTCTGGAACTTGTGCCGACAAGCGAAGGCGGCTCGCGCATGGAATATCGGCTGACGGCGATGGGGAAGGACCTCTTCCCGGTCATGGTGGCGCTGCGCCAATTCGGCGAGCGCCACCTCTTTGCGCCGGCGGAAGAGCACTCGCTACTGGTGGACCGGACAACGGGTCAGCCGGTGAAGCTTGACATCCGGGCGCAGGACGGCCGGTCCATCGGCCCGGACGAGACGGTTATCGTGAAGGTGCCGGAGGAGAATTAGAGCAATTCCAGGAAAAGTGCGAAGCGGTTTTCCGTCCGGAATTGCGTAAAAACAAAAAGATAGAGCGTTTTCGCGATTCGAAGAAAAGCGGAAAGGCTCTAGGCGAAGAACCGGGGCCGCGCTCAGCAGTCAGTCCTGTTCTTCCGCCTCTCCGCTTCTTTCCAGCTTGCTGCGCAGAGCCAGCATAACCTCCCGCATCGTTTCGATATCCTCGATCCGAAGCCCTTCCGCCAATTCGTTGACCCACGGCGCCTGCAGCCGCATGGCGGCATCGAAAACCTGCCTCCCCTTATCCGTCAGCACGACCAGCTGCGCCCGCCGATGATGCGGATTGGTCTCGAAGGTAACGAGACCTTCCTTTTCCAGATCGTTGACGATGCGCTGGATGTTCTGGCGATTGGCGCCCATGTCGCGTGCCAACCACGCAACCGGCTGCGGCCGGTCTGCTGCGATGATGGCGCCCAGAATCTGCCACCTCGCACTCGTCAGGCCAAGGGGAGCCACCAGCCTGTCACCGGATGCAAGCACCCGGCCGTGCAGTTTGAACAGCTCGAGAATCAGGCCGGTCAAAGCGCTTCCGACCGAGGTTTGTTTCGCGTCACTCATTTGTCACCATATAATTTAATTGACACTATAATGTCAATTTACTAGATATGCACCACACCACATTGACATCATATAACCATATTGAACGGAGTACGCCATGTCTCACATGCGCCCAATGGACCCAAACTTTCCGATAGAGCGGCAAGTCGGCATCGATGCCGCCCCCGTCGTTCTTGTGAATGTCTTCACCCTCGACAAGGCGGACGAGGACGTCTTTCTCGATGCATGGCGCGACGATGCCGCGTTCATGAAGCAGCAGCCGGGCTTCATCTCGACCCAGCTTCACCGAGCGATCGGCGAAAGCCCAACCTATCTCAACTATGCGGTATGGGAGACGATGGCTGATTTCCGCGCTGCGTTCACGCATCCGGAATTCAGGGCAAAAATTTCGCACTATCCGTCCTCGGCCGTTGCCTCTCCGCACCTGTTCCAGAAGGTCGCAGTTCCCGGCATCTGCGTGGCGTGAACACGCGTCGGCAAGACCCCGGATCATTGGATCGAACTCAAAAGACCTTAGGAAGAATTGCGATGCGGCTCCTCTTCAACATTCTCGCCATCTCGGGTTCGGCGATGTTTGCCGGCGTCATGCTGACGATTGCGGTGACGCTCGGCGGATATTGGAAAAGCCTTCCGCCGTCCGAGTTCCTCGACTGGTTCGGCCAAAACGGCGAGTTCATCGTGCGCTCGATTCCTCTTGTCGTCGCGCCGACGCTCATCGGTCTGGCCGGTTCGCTGTGGCTTGGCTGGAGCGAGAACGGGGCAAGAGCATTATGGATCGGAGCGACGGTGTGCATCGCCGCCGTTCTCATTCTCACCGCCGCCTGGTTCCTGCCGACCAATGCACAATTTGCGGCAAAGCTGGTTCCTCTGGATAAGGTTCCCGCCAGGCTCGATACATGGCTGATGATCCACAATGTACGGATCGCGCTCGCCACGATCGCCTCGGTGCTCGGCATCGTCGCAATCAGCCGATAGCGTCAGAACACCAGCGAACGATGCAGCTGCGCGCCGGCCCAGGCGCCATCACCGACCGCAAGCGACACCGAATGCGGGATACGGGCGGCATCGCCACAGGCAAAGGCGCCCGAGACGGTGGTTTCCTTCGTGGTGTCGGTCTGGATCTGCGTTCCGAACAGCGTTTCCTCGATCGCGCAGCCGAGCCGCTCGGCAATCGGGCTCGCGGGCGACACGCGCGTCGCGGTGAAAAGCCCGGCAAACGGCAGCAGGCGTCCATCGGCAAGACGCACGTCGGCCTTTCCTTCCAGCCTTGTGATCGGTGCCGCCTCGATCGTTACGCCGCGCGCGGCGAGATCGGTGAGCTGCGCCTCATCAGGGACAAAGCTGCCATTGAGGAACAGCGTCACCTCGCCCCATTCCGGCAGCAACTGTGCCTGATGCACCGACATCGGTCCGGTGGCGATGCAGCCGATATGGCCCTGATCGAGCTCGTAGCCATGGCAATAGGGGCAATGGAAGATGCTCTTGCCCCAGCGTTCGCCGAGGCCCTCGATCTCGGGCAAGGTATCGGAAACACCGGTCGCGAAGAGAAGGCGCCGACCGTCGTGACGCGCACCGTCCGCCGTGGTGACGACAAAGGCATCCTTCTCGCCCTCGGCCTTTTCGGCCATGCCCTCGATCCAGGTCAACGTCGGATAGACGGAAAGCTGCTCGCGCGCCTTGCGGGCGATCTCGCCGGGGTTGACGCCATCCTGGCCGAGAAAGCCGTGGGATTCCTCGGCGAAACGATTGCGGCGCTTGCCGGCGTCGATGACCAGCACCTTGCGGCGGGCACGGAGAAGCTGGAGGGCGGCCGCCATTCCGGCGTAGCTGCCCCCGATGACGATGACGTCATGGGTCATGACAGGGTCCTTTTTGAGCGCCAATGCGCATGACGCCGCGCGAATTCGGCGGCGAGATCGGCAAGCGTGACATTTTCGAAGCGCTTGAGCAGCAAAGCCTCGGCCTCCGCAAAGGCATCGTCGAGCACGGAGTTGACCGATTGCTCGACAAGACACTCAGGCGTTTCGTTGCGGTTGCCGATGGCGAAGACGGCCGGTTCACCGAGCGCCTCGTGCAGCTGGCGCAGCGTGACGTTTTTGAGATCGGCCGCGATCGTCCAGCCGCCGGTATGCCCCTTGGTGGAGTTGACGATGCCAACCTCGCGCAGCAGCCCCATGGTGCGCCGCACGACGACGGGATTGGTGCGCATGCATTGCGCCAGGGTTTCTGAGGTCAGCGGCCCATCCTGCTCGGCCATATGGAGCAAGGCATGGAGAACGGAGGAAAGTCGGCTATCGCGCTTCATGTAACTTCAATTATTACGATTCAACGTGAGTTTCAAGAGTGACCTCATTCCAGGCAGAGGCGGGACCTTCGGCTAAGGTCTCTTTCTGAACCGGACGTCACGCGCGGAGGCGCAGATCCTGATCTCGTCTCCCAGCGACCATTCCGCGGCTCTTGCCGCCATGGCGGCGGGCACGCCTTGCGACCCCGGCCCGGCCGGAACGTCATAGGTCGCGTGCGCATCATGCGGCAGCAGCACACCGTAGCCGCGCTCGAGCGCTCCACGCGCCGTCGCCGCCACACACATCTCCGAAAGCACGCCGCAGACTGCCAGCTCACGTACGCCGAAAGCGGCGAGGATGGCGTCTAGGTCGGTGCCATCGAAGCCATCATCCTTCGTCTTCCGGATGACCACTTCGCCTGATAGAGGCGGGAAATAGAGTTTCCATCCCGGCTGAAGCGGCTCGTCCAGCGCCCCGGCCGGACCATCGTTCTGCAGGAAAATCACCGGCGCCCATGCCAACCGCGCGCTATCTAGCAGGACCTCGACCATCGGCGTCAAAGTGGCATGACCAGGAACCGCCTCCGGACCATCCACGAAGGCATTCTGCACATCGACGACAAGCAGGGCATCCGCGAGCGGATGCTCATCGGAAATCTCTTGCTGTCCTCTTTCCATCGATTTCACCCCACCTTGAAACAACCCCGAAGCATATGGGGACGCACCGGGCAACCCGGCAATATGAGACCGCCTCAGAAAGCGGCTTTGACGATCATCTCGGCGCCAAGCAGCAGAAGACAGACCAGAAACCAGCGGCGGAAGGTTGCCGGGCTGACGCGATTGCGGATGATCTGGCCAGCCCACATGCCGCCAAGCGCCGGGACGATCGCCAGAGTAGAGAGCGCCAGATTGTCGATGCGGAAGGCGCCATGCCAGGCGAGCGCTCCGGCAAGTGCCACGGTGGAGACGGTGAACGAGAGTCCGAGTGCCTGGATCAGCTCCTCCTTCTCCAGTCCGAGCGACTGCAGATAGGGCACCGCGGGCACGACGAAGACGCCTGTGGCACCGGTGAGCAGGCCGGTGACCGCGCCGACGAGCGGCGATAGCAGCGGTTCGAACCTTGCGGGCACATGCAGTTGACGGGCGAGCAAAGCATGACCGGCATAGACGATGAGCGCAGCACCCAGCGCAGCGGTCGTCAGACGTGTATCGCCGTCGGCGAGAAGATATGAGCCGGCGAAGGTTCCAACGGTCACGGCAAGAACCAAGAGGAGGAAGCGACGGGCAAGCGCGCCAAAACTCGGACCTGCGAGCAGCTGCCAGACATTGGTGACGAAGGAGGGCACGATCAGCAGGCTCGCCGCGGTGAGCGGCGAGATCAAGACGCCTAGAACGCCCATTGCCACCGTCGGCAGCCCCAAACCGGTGACACCCTTGACCGTGCCGGCGACGAAGAAGGTCGCGAAGATCGCCGCGACGAGCCATATCGAATGATCCATCATGCCCCTTCACTAGCAGACGCGAGGGTTGGCACAATGCGGATGAAGCGAAGATAGCCTTCGGCTGTTCCGAAGGCTGGATATGCGGTAGTCTGCACCTTATGCGCTTCGATCTGACCGACCTTCGCCTGTTCCTCGCCATCGTCGATGCCGGCAGCATCACGCATGGGGCTGCCGATGTCGGGCTTTCGCTGCCGGCCGCCAGCGAGCGGCTGCGCGACATGGAGGCGAATGGCGGCGTGCGGCTTCTGGAGCGCGGTCGACGCGGCGTGAGCCCGACGCCCGCCGGCGAGGCACTGGCCCATCATGCCCGGCTGATCCAGCGGCAACTGACACAGATGCGCGGTGAGCTTGGCGAACATGCAAGCGGCCTGCGCGCGACCATACGGCTTCTCGCCAACACCGCCGCGATCGTCGAATACCTGCCGCCGCGCCTTGCCGAATGGATGGGAAAGCACCCGCGAACCGATATCGACCTCAAGGAGCGCCAGAGCATCGAGATCGCGCGGGCCGTTTCGGCCGGGCTGGCCGAGATCGGCGTTCTGTCGGATGCGGTCGACACATCGGGCCTGATGTTGCGGCCCTTTGCGATCGATCGTCTGGTGGTGGTGGTGCCTCGCGATCATGCGTTGGCAGCGGCAAAGCACATTGCCTTCGCTGATATTCTGCATGAGCACTTTGTCGGCCTAGCGGGCGGGGCCTTGCAAGAACACATCGACGCACGGGCAACCCGGCTCGGCACCCGGCTGAAGATGCGGGTGCGGATGCGGACGTTCGAAAGCATCTGCGATATGGCAGGCCTGGGCATCGGCCTCGGCATCGTGCCGGAAACGGCGGCGCGCCGCTGCGGCCGATCCGCAAAGATCGCTGCGCTTCGTCTCACCGACAGCTGGGCCACCCGCCAGCTTTCGGTCTGCGTTCGCTCGCTCGAAGACCTGCCATCGCCGGCCCGCGATCTTTTCGAGCATCTGGCAACGATATGACCACGGCCTGTTGAAAAGACGCGTTGGGATCGACTAGTCTCGCCATATGGCTGTCGGGAGGAGACGGTGCAATGGGAGGTGGGCATGGAATTTCACGACGACGAGCTTCATCGCTTCGAAGCCGAAGGGGCTGCGCCGTTGCCGCATACCGAGACGGAGGGTCACATCGATCATGATGGTGCCCGCATCTGGTATGCCTCCTATGGCAGCGGCGCGCCCGTGATCCTCCTGCATGGCGGGCTCGGAAACAGTGGCAATTGGGGCTATCAAGTGCCTGCGCTCATCGACGCAGGCCATCAGGTTACCGTCGTCGACAGCCGCGGGCATGGGCGCAGCACGCGGGACGAGCGGCCTTACACCTACGAGCTCATGGCCTCTGACGTTCTCGCCGTCATGGACAGGCTGAAGATCGAAAAGGCTGTCATTGCCGGATGGAGCGACGGCGCCTGCATCGGCATGGTGCTCGGAAAAACCCATCCGGAGCGTGTTTCCAGCGTCTTCTTCTTTGCCTGCAACATGGACCCGAGCGGCACGAAGGAATTCGTGGCGACGCCGGTCATCGAGCGCTGCTTCTCGCGCCACACGAAGGATTATGCGGCCCTGTCGGCCACGCCGGACAAGTTCGATGCCTTCGTCGAGGCTGTCGGCCTGATGCAGCGGACCGAGCCGAACTACACAATCGCCGATCTCGCCGGGATCGATGTGCCCGTCGCCATCGTGCAGAGCGAGCATGACGAGTTCATCAAATCGGAACACGCCGATTATCTCGCGCGGCACATTCCCGGCGCGAAGCTGATTCCTCTGCCTGGCGTCAGCCATTTCGCGCCGCTGCAACGACCGGCGCAATTCAACGCCGCCTTGCTCGGCTTTCTCGCAACAATCCCGGCCTGATACGAGATTCAGTTGCGCACGTCCGATTGTTGGAATAAATGATGGCCATCATCTTATTCGAACTCCCGAGACCGAATCGCCGCTGACAGGCCCTTCCGCCCCGGGGAGCAATTTTGGCTCCAGGCAGGAGAATTTTATGACAGCTACTTTGTTTTCGCCTCTTTCCGTCGGCCCCTACGAGCTTGCGCATCGCATCGTCATGGCGCCTCTCACCCGCATGCGGGCGAGCCAGCCGGGCAATGTGCCCTCCGCATTGAATGCCGAATATTACGCCCAGCGCGCCAGCGAGGGCGGGCTCATCATTTCCGAAGGTTCGCAGATTTCACGCGCCGGACAGGGCATGCCGGCAACACCCGGCATCCACACGGCCGAACAGATCGCCGGCTGGAAGGCGGTGACCGACGCTGTTCATTGCAAGGGCGGCAAGATCTTTCTGCAGCTCTGGCATGTCGGCCGCATTTCCCATTCTTCGCACCAACCTGATGGAGCGGCGCCGATCGCTCCTTCCGCGATTGCCGCCAAGGGTGATGCCTTTACCGCCTCCTTCGAGCGCGTTCCCTTCGAGACACCCCAGGCGATCGATATCGACCTCATGCCGCTTTTGATCGACGTTTATGCCCAGGCGGCCGCCAATGCCAAGCAGGCCGGTTTTGACGGCGTCGAGATTCATGGTGCCAATGGCTATCTGATCGAACAATTCCTGCAAGCCCGCACCAACCAGCGCACCGACCAATATGGCGGCTCGATCGACAATCGCACGCGACTGCTGCTGGAAGTGGTCGAGGCGGTTTCCGAAGTCTGGAGTTCGGAGCGCGTCGGCGTGCGCCTCTCGCCATTCGGTATTGCCAATGACAGCGGCGAGGACGATCCCTTGCGTCTCTACGGCCATGTCATTCGCGAGCTGGACCGGCTGAACCTCGCCTATCTGCACCTGATCGAGCCGCGCGCCAGCGGTGCCGGCCAGGCCGAAGTCGACCACAAGAACGTGCCCTCGGCCGCGGAACTCTTCCGCCCCGCCTGGTCCGGCACGCTGATCGCCGCCGGCAATTTCCGACCTGATACGGCCGAAGCCATGCTCGCCGCCGGCCATGCGGATGCCATCGCCTTCGGTCGCCTGTTCATCGCCAATCCGGATCTGCCAGAGCGTATTCGCCGCGGGGCGCCTCTTAACGCCTATCATCGCCCGACCTTCTACGGCGGCGGCGCCGAGGGCTACACCGACTATCCGACACTCGATGCCAGGGAGGCCGCCGAATGAGCACGCCAAGCGCAATTATCGTCGGAGTGGGTGCCGAGCAGGGTCTGGGTGCGGCACTTTGCCGGCTTCTCGCAGACAAGGGCTATCATGTCGTCATCGCTGGCCGGACGGCGGCAAAGATCGATCAGGTGGCGGCCACCATCAATGCGTCCGGCGGCAGCGCCGAAGCGATCGAAACCGATGCGACGGATGAGGCGGCTGTCGTCCGGTTGTTCGAACATGCCTTTACCGCGCGCGCGGATATTGCCGCGCCCGATTTCGTCGTTTTCAATGCCGGCATCAATCGTCCGATCGGCTTTCGCGATCTGACGGCCGCTCAGTTCGAGGAATTCTGGCGTATCTGCTGCTTCGGCGGTTTCCTCGTCGGCCGTGAGGCGGCGCGTCATCTGGCGCCGCTCGGCCGTGGCACCGTGATCTTCACCGGCGCCTCCGCCAGCCTGCGCGGCAAGGCGGGCTTTGCGCAATTCGCCGCCGCCAAGGCCGGTCTTCGAATGATCAGCCAGAGCATGGCGCGCGAGTTCGGCCCTCTCGGCCTGCATGTCGCCCACACCATCATCGATGGCGGCATAGACGGGGAACGGCTGCGTTTGCGCCGGCCGGATGTGGATGCCGATGGGCTGCTGAATATCGATGCCATTGCCGAGAGCTATTGGCACATTCATCGCCAACATCCGTCGGCCTGGACGCAGGAGCTCGATCTCCGTCCCTACAAGGAAAATTTCTGAGGCCCATCGAACTGATGTTTCAGGGTTTCCAAACATTGCTCTAGCAATTCCGTGACAGCGCCTTGGCAAGAGCGAGAAGCTTCGGGTCTTCAAGCCCGGTGCGATGCCTGACACCGATTTCGCTTTCGGTGTCCGATGGCTCGCTTGGTATCGTGAAAGACCACGCCGACGGACGCTTCTGGCGGCGGAAAAGCCCCGCCAGCCGGCGAAGCAGGCTCGGCCTGCCGGCCGTGCCCTCATGTTCGGGCGACGGCGGATCGGCGGCATACGGATTGCAGGGGTCACCCCATCGATCATCATAGAGATCCTTGAAGAGATAATTGGTCAACATCGGCTTATCTTTCACATTTTGAATCGATTCAAAATCGACTTACATTGCTTTTTTGAATCGGTTCAATCGTACGCTTCAAAAATCGACTGTCAAGCGGAATTGAACCGATACAACTTCATTGCTAGTATCTGTCGGAAAGATATGGAGGATTTCATTGGCCAAGGGCACCATCAGGCTCGCGGACGTCGCCAAGGCGGCGGGCGTATCGCAGGGAACCGCCTCCAATGTTTTCAGCCGACCCGAAGTGGTGCGCGAAGAAGTACGCGAGCATGTGCTCGAGACCGCCAAGCGGCTAGGCTATGCCGGGCCAAGCCTGACGGGCCGACTGCTGCGGGCCGGAAAGGTCAACGCCATCGGCGTCGCCGTGGTCGAGCCGCTTGCCTATTTCTTCAACGATCCCTGGGCCAGGGCGCTCCTGGCCGCCATATCCGAGGTCTGCGACGCCAGCGGCACGGGTCTCGCGCTGGTCTCGGCCAAGGATCGGCACAAGCTCGACTGGAACATCAAGAGCGCGCTGGTCGATGGCTTCATCCTGCTCTGCGTGGAAGGTGGCGAAAAGCTCGTCCAGCTGACGCGTGAGCGGCAATTGCCCTTCGTCGCGCTCGCCTTGAATGACGAGGATGCGTCGATCCCCTCGATCAGCGTCGACAATCTCGGAGGTGCTGCCGTCGCGGCCCGGCATCTGGCCGAACTCGGCCATAGGCGTTTCGGCGTGCTCGCGACCGAACTTTCGGACGACCATGTCGGGCCGGTCAGCGTCGCCGGGATCGGGCGGGCGATGTATTCCACCTCGCGCGATCGAGCACTCGGCTACTGGCAGGCACTCGAAGCGTTCGGCATCGAGCGTGAGGACGTGCCGATCTTTGAGACGCTCAACGACAAGCCAAGCGTCGAAGCCGGGCTCGACTATCTGTTTTCCGCGCAGGAACCGCCGACGGCGATTCTCGCCATGTCGGACAATATCGCCTTGCTGGCGATCAACTGGCTGAGGGCACGAGGCCTTTCAGTGCCGCAAGACATCTCCGTCGTCGGCTTCGATGGCGTGCCGGAAGGCGGCATGGTGGAGCCGGGCCTGACGACGATGGCCCAGCCCTTTGCCGCGATCGCGCAGCGCGCGGTGCAGGCCGTTCTCGACGACGCCGTACCGGCCGAACGCGAGATGATCGATGTCACGCTGATCGTGCGCGGCAGCACGGCGGCTCCGAAGCCGTAGCCGGATCTAGAGCGATTCAGTTTTTCACGGCATCTCTGAACCGCTCTAGCTCTTTGTTTTCACGCAGTTCCGGACGGAAAACCGCTGCGCACTTTTCCTGGAATTGCTCTAAACGGCCTGCTGCCCGCCTTCCAGATTTGCCGCCCGCATCTCCACGAGCTGCCGAGCAGCGGCAGCCGCGGCATCCTTGTCGCTTGCCACCTGCACGGTCGGGAAAGCGAACTGGATGCCGTTCTCATCGAAGGCCTGCTTGATGAGGGCTAGCGCGCTGCGGCGGATGACCGAGAGCTCATTGGGCTTGGCGGTAACCGCCAGCCTGATTTCGATCGCGAAATCGCCGAACTGCTCGACGCCCTTCATCTTCAGCGTCTGAATGATGCTCGGCTTCAGATCCTCGTCTTCGAGCAAGCGCTGGCCGATATCCTTGACGATGCGCTTGAGCTTTACGAGATCGGTATCGTAGGTGACCTTGACGATGATCTTGTCGATCGCCCAGTCGCGGTTCATGTTGTTGACTGCGCCGAGCGAGCCGAAGGGAATCGTCGCCAGCGGGCCGCGCTGGTGGCGCAGCTTGACCGAGCGTAGGCTGAAGGATTCCACCACACCCTTATAGTGACCGCTTTCGATATATTCGCCGATGCGGAAGGCATCGTCCCAGAGGTAGAAGACGCCGCTGATGACATCCTTGACAATGGTCTGCGCGCCGAAGCCCACGGCAACACCGACAACGCCGGCGCCGGCGATCAGCGGACCGATCTGAACACCGAGGCCGGACAACACCATCATGACGGCAATGATGCCGATGACGACGGCAAGAATATTGCGGAAGATCGGCAGCAGCGTCTGCAGCCGGGCGCGACTCGCCCTTATCTCATCCGACTCGTCAACGGCTGGCAGGGATTGCATGACTTTGCCGTCGATATAGGTTTTTGCCAGCTGCCAGACGAGGTCTGCGACCAGGAGGATGATGATGCCGCCGAGAATGCCGCGAGCGACGCGGCCGACATTCGATTCGCTGCCGCTCATCATCGCATGCGCCTCGACCCCCAGCATGTGGCCGAGCCACAAAGCCGCAAAGGTAATGATCACAGCCCGTAAACCGCGGTCGAGCAACACGGCCGCGATCTTGCCGGCGCCGAAAATACCGTCGGCCGCATCATGCAGTGCCTCGATCGCCTGCGTAGATACCGAGAGGACACGCGGCAGCAATATCGCGTAGATACCGATCCACAAAAGGCCGTCGAAGCCGGCAACCCAGAGACACCAGAGCGCCACGAAGAAAATCGTCAACAGCCAGGAAACCGTCTTCGCCCCACGCTTTTCCGGCGCGAGCGGCCTGGACCACACGGCAGCCGTGGCAATCAGAAACAGGCCGATGCCGAGCGTGTAGCCGATGAGGTCCCGCGCGCCTGCTGAAAAGTCCAGCGACGTAACGGCCTGTATGATCGCCCAGCCGCAGGCAAAATAGATGGCAAACAGCGTGCATCGCCGATACCAGTAGTGCGCCACGCGCCGCCGTTCGGCGATGCGGGCGGTCCCGCCGTCCTCATCCAGAACATCATTGGCGCGACGCATCGCGATCAATTCCATGACAAGCTTGCCGATAGAGATCGCCAGTCTGATCGATACCATCGCGATGACGCAGGCGATGGCGAAATTTTCAATGGCCGGCGGCCAATCGAAGGCAAGAAGCGGAACGAGCGTCACCAGGCCATGGATGATGGCGGGCACGACGCCGCCCAGAAACTGGAAGCGCGCGGCCTGCAATTCCGTCTCGGTACCGGCAGTCTTGTCGGTGCGCTGCATATGCTTGGTGTTGATGAAGCGCGCAACGGCGAGTTCGGCCACCAACCCCAGGAAGAAGAGGAGGACAATCTGAACGATGATGCGCACGAGGCCGACCGACTTGCCCTCGCCCTCCAGCTTCTCGGATGCGGTCATCACCTCGTAGGGCAGCGTCATCGCAGCGCCGGAGACCAGCTCCAGGTGATGCCGCGTGTGGCCGAGCATGCCCGACAGGACCGACATCTGATTGCCGTCGTCCGGGGCCGGATCGTTGGCGGGCGCGGCTTTATCGCTGGCGGGCGTAGGTTGACTGTTGAGCTGCGTGGTCAGCCATTGCCTGACATCCGGCTCGTTCAGCAGCTGGATCAGCGTGCGAACCTTGTCGGGCGGCGGGGCGGATGGCTGTGGGGCAGCCGCATTCTGCGCGAACACCACCATAGGTGCAGCCAATGTAAAAAGACAAAAAAGCAGGCCCCTGATCGTCCACCTGCCGCCCCCGACATTCCTCATTTGCGCTGCCCTTCCCGCAATCGGACCATCCGGTCCGTTCCCGCAGACTATACGCGTTTTTTATGCGGGCAAGCAGGCACTTACGGCACCCAATCCCTATTATGCCGCCATTGCCCCGCAACGGCAGCCGCGCTAGGTTCTGCAGCAATACCGTTCAGTACTCGGGGATGCGCGTGTTCAATTTCCTGAAAAGGCTCTTCGGCAAAGGCAAGCCCGCTGAGATGCATCGCGAACAAACTTCCCCGATGCAGGAGCCCGAGAGCACGGCCGCCACGAAAACGCTCGATCTCAACATTCCCGACGAAGCCTTGCAGGATGAAGCAGCCTTTGCCGCCTATCTGCAGGAACGCCTGCCGTTCTTCGGCGACCTGATCCGCGTCGATTACGATTCTGCCGCCGGCAGCTTGACGCTGCACAGCCGCAACGGCGATACGATGACGAAATTCCTGAGCAATGCGCTCCTGTCGCTGCGCGAAAAGCGTGGGCCTGCACGCGCGCAGGCGCTCCTCAACTACCTCAACATGACGGAAGCCATGGTTGACAGCGGCGAGCTCGCCAAGGTTCTGCCGGTCCTGAAAGCGCGCGATTTCGTCGAGGTTGCGCGGCAGCAGATGATGCAGGCCGTCAAGGACGAGCCCAATCCGCCGCAATTCGTCTACCTCGACGAGGCCGAAAACCTGATCAAGCTCTTCGTCGTCAACGGCGAAACGACGGTCAACTACGTCATGGCCGAAGCACTCGACGACTGGGGCATCGATGCCCGGGAACTCGCCGAAATGGCTCAGGCCAACCTGCAGAAGTTCCTTGCCAAGACCGGCGTTCAGATCGCCAAGCGCAGCCGGTTCCAATATGTCGAGGTGGACGGCCAGTTCGAATCCAGCATCGCCTTCCTGCCGAATTTCTGGGCGCAGATACAGGAGCAATCCGGCGGTGCCGCACCCATTGCCGCATTCCTGTCGCGTGACAAGGTGTTCTTCACGCATGAGAACGACATTGAGGGCCTGCAGCTTCTGGAGCTGATCAGCGCCGATCTCAGCGACGTTCCCTACGTTATTTCGCCGGATCAGTATCGCTGGGAAAATGGCAGGTGGACACTCTTCCGGCGCGTCGCACGCATGGAAGCGGCGATCCGCCACTGAAACCGATTGCCCGAAAGCCCTAAACGAACACATCCTGATCGACGCGATCTTCCGCGCCGAAGAACTTCAGATAGCGCTCGACTTCCGCAGGTTCGCCGGTCGCCTTCTGCGGATTGTCGGAGAGCTTGACGGCCGGGCGGCCATTCGCCTCGATCACCTTGCAGACGATCGAAATCGGATTGAGGCCCTTAAGTTCGGTCGGGGCGCAGCCGGCGAAATCATTGGTCAGGTTGGTGCCCCAGCCGAAGCTCATGCGCACGCGACCGTCGAAATGCTTGTAAGTATCGATAATGGCGTCGACATCGAGGCCGTCGGAAAAGATCAGCAGCTTCTGGCGCGGATCGCGGCCCATCTTCTTCCACCATTCGATGATCTTCTCGCCGCCTTCGATGGGCGGAGCGCTATCGGGACGGAAGCCGGTCCAGTCGGCCACCCATTCCGGCGCATTGCGCAAGAAGGAAGCCGTGCCGAAGGCGTCGGGCAGCACGACCAGAAGGTTGCCGCCGTAGAGACGATTCCAGTCGCGCAGCACCTTATAAGGAGCCTTGCCAAGCTCTTCGTCATTCTTGGCAAGTGCTGCTGCGACCATCGGCAGCTCATGCGCGTTGGTGCCGACGGCTTCGAGATCGGAATCCATGGCGAGCAGCACGTTGCTCGTGCCGGTGAAAGCATGAGGCACGCCTTCCTTCAGCGCCTCGACGCACCAGCGCTGCCAGAGGAAGCTATGGCGGCGGCGGGTGCCGAAATCGGAAATGCGCAAGCCCGGCAGCTCCCGCAGCCGCTCGACCTTTTCCCACATCTTGGCCTTGGCGCGGGCATAGAGCACATCGAGCGTGAAGGGACCGAGCGCCTTCAGCGCCGTGCGCGACCGCAGCTCGTTGATGATGGCGAGCGCGGGAATTTCCCACATCGTCGTTTCCTTCCACGAGCCGTGGAAGTCGAGAATATACTGGCCGTCACGCTTCGAGAGCTCATATTCCGGCAGCTGGAAATTCGACAGCCAGGCGAGGAATTCCGGCTCGAAAATCTGGGCGCGGCCGTAGAAGCTGTTACCCGCCAGCCAGATCATCTCCTTCTTGGAGAGGCGGAGCGTACGAGCGTGATCGAGCTGCTCGCGCAATTCCTTCTCGTCGATCACCTCGGCAAGGCGAACGCTCTTGGTGCGATTGATGAGCGAGAAGGTCGCGTCGACGTCCGGATAAAGCTTCCAGATCATCTGCAGCATCAGAAGCTTATAGAAATCCGTATCGATCAGACTGCGGACGATCGGATCGAGTTTCCAGGTATGGTTATAGACGCGGGTGGCGATATCCGTCTTGGTCATGTCGTTCCTGCCCCGTCTCCTGCCCTGCGGACGTCATGCTTTTCGCCGGCGGACGCGCCGGCATGGGTATATAGAGCGGTTCAGTTCTTCACGGAATCTCTGAGCCGCTCTATCTCTTTGCTTTCACGCAATTCCGGGCGGAAAACCGCTGCGCACTTTTCCTGGAATTGCTCTAGCGCCCTGTTATCAAAAAATGTTGAGCGAAAGTCCAGTCGCTGAAAGAAAATTGATACCAGAGCAAATGGGTCACCTATCGGCGGCGGCAACCGAGGCTGAGAGCCTCGTTCGTCGCCCGACACTACAGACTTAGTAACCCCGGCTGCGATCTACCAGATGCTGCAGCGGTTCGCCGCGTTCGAAGCCGGCGATCTGTTCCTCGACATGGCGCATCAACGCCCTTTCCTCGGAGACAGCGGAATCATGCGGCGTGATGATGACATTTTCCAGACCCCATAGCGGATCGTCGGCCGAAAGCGGTTCCACCGTGAAGACATCGAGCGAGGCACCGCCGAGAATGCCGGAACGAACAGCCGAAGCGATATCGGCCTGCACCTGACTCTTGCCGCGGCCGGCATTGATGAAGACCGGCTTGCCGAGCGGACCGTTGCGGCGCAGCTTGGAAAAGAGCGAGGCGTTGTAGATCCCGGTCGTATCCGGCGTCAGCGGCAGTAGGCCGACGAGAATATCGGTTCGCGCCAGAAACGCATCGAGCCCGCCGGCATCGAAGGTTTCCATGCCGTCGATCTCTTTCTTGCTGCGGGACCAGCCGATAACGTTGAAGCCCATGATCTTCAGCTTGGCGGCGGCATCGCAGCCGAGAACGCCAAGGCCCATGACGCCGACGGTGACGTCGCCCGCCTCCGGGCCGTGCTGCGGCGCCCAGACGTGCTGGCGCTGATTCCTGAAATGCCCCTGCACATCGCGCAGATGCATCAGGCACTGCATCACGACCCATTCGCTCATACGCACCGTCAGGCTGCGATCGACGAAGCGGACCATCGGGATATCGGGCAGGCCGGGGATCGACATCATGGAATCGACACCGGCGCCGCCCGAGAAGATCACCTTGAGATTGGGCGCCCGCTCGAAAAGATCGGCATCCGGCTTCCACAGCAGAGCATAATCGATATGGGAAAGATCAACGCCCTTGCTTCCGGGATCGGCCAGATTGATGCTGCCACGATCGGCAAAGGCCGTTTCGAGCGACCTGGCAACGGTTGCAGGGTCGAATTTGAGATCGACAAGAACGGGGCTTTTGGCCGGCATGGCGGTGGTCTCTATTGCTGGATGGCGGCGGTCGGCACCGCCTCGATGTTGAATGCGGCGGCAAGCAGCGCCCTGGTGTAATCCTCTTTCGGCGCCCGGAAGATATCCGCCGAAGCACCCTGCTCGACGACCTTGCCGAAGCGCATGACGATCAGCTCGTTGGCGAGCGCCTTCACCACCTTCAGGTCGTGGCTGATGAAGAGATAGGCAAGATCGTGCTTCTTCTGCAGGTCGCGCAGCAGATCGACCACCTGCGCCTGCACGCTCATGTCGAGCGCCGAAGTCGGCTCATCCAGCATGACGAAGCGCGGCTTCAACACCATGGCGCGGGCAATGGCGATGCGCTGGCGCTGGCCCCCGGAGAATTCGTGCGGGAAGCGCCAGCGGGTGGACGGATCGAGACCCACCTCTTCCAGTGCCCAGCAGACGCGCTTGTCGCGCTCATCGGCCGAAAGCGACCGCTCATGCACCTTGAGCCCCTCGGCGATGATCTCGCCGACCGACATGCGCGGGCTGAGCGATCCGTAGGGGTCCTGGAAGACCACCTGCAGCTGGTTGCGCAGCGGCCGCATCTCGCGGAACGAATAGCCGGCTATATCCTTGCCGATGAAGGCGATGCGGCCCCTGGAGGAAATGAGGCGTGCGAGCGCCAGGCCGAGCGTGGTCTTGCCCGAGCCGGATTCTCCGACGACGCCAAGCGTCTGGCCGGCCCTCAGCTTCAGATCGATACCATCGACCGCCTTCACATGATCGACAACCTTGCGCATGAAACCGGCCTTGATCGGGAACCAGACGCGAATGTCGCTGCCTTCCATGACGACTGGCTTGTTGGTATCGCTTACCGGCGGCTCGCCGCGCGGCTCGGCAGCGAGCAGATGGCGGGTATAGTCATGCTGCGGCCGGGTGAAGACGTCCTCCACCGTACCGGTCTCGACAATATGGCCCTTGGTCATGACGCAGACACGGTCGGCGAACTTTCGGACGATGCCGAGATCGTGGGTGATAAACAGCATCGACATGCCGTGCGTGCCCTTGAGCTCGCGCAGCAGTTCGAGGATCTGCGCCTGCACGGTGACGTCGAGCGCGGTGGTCGGTTCATCGGCGATCAACAGTTCGGGACGATTGGCAAGCGCCATGGCGATCATCACGCGCTGGCGCTGGCCGCCGGATAGTTCATGCGGATAGGCCTTGAGGCGCTTTTCCGGCTCGCGGATGCCGACCTGGTTCAAAAGTTCCAGTGTGCGATTGCGGGCGGCCTCACCCACCATGCCCTGATGCAAGGCCAGGATCTCGCTGATCTGCTTCTCGATCGAGTGCAGCGGATTGAGCGAAGTCATCGGCTCCTGAAAGATCATGGTGATGTCGTTGCCACGCACGGCGCGCAGCTCGTTATCCGACGCCTTCAGCAGGTCCTTGTCCTTGAACAGGATTTCGCCGGAGGGGTGGCTCGCGGACGGATAGGGCAAAAGCTTCAGGATCGAATTGGCCGAGACCGACTTGCCGGAACCGGATTCACCGACCAGCGCCACGACCTCGCCGCGATGGATATCGAAGGAAACGCCGTCGACGGCGATCGAGGTCTGCCCGCCCTGATGAAAGGCGACCGACAGATTGCGAACTGATAGCAATGGGGTGGAATTTTCACTCATCGGAACGTCTTCCTCGGATCGAAGGCGTCGCGCACGGCCTCGCCAATGAAGATCAGCAGCGACAGCATGATCGACATGGTGAAGAAGGCCGAGAGCCCCAGCCATGGAGCCTGCAGGTTGGATTTGCCCTGCGCTATCATTTCGCCCAGCGACGGCGAGCCGGGCGGCATGCCAAACCCTAGGAAATCCAGCGAGGTCAGCGTGGAGATCGAGCCCGACAGGATGAAGGGGACGAAGGTCAGGGTCGCGACCATCGCATTCGGCAAGAGGTGGCGATACATGATGGTGCGGTTGTTGACGCCGAGCGCACGGGCGGCACGCACATATTCGAAATTGCGTGCCCTGAGGAATTCGGCGCGCACGACGCCTACGAGGCCGACCCAGGAGAACAGGAGCAGGATGCCGAGCAGGATGAAGAAGCCTGGCGGCAGAACCGAGGCAATGATCAGCAGAATGTAGAGCACCGGCATGGACGACCAGATCTCGATGAAACGCTGCATCAAGAGATCGGTCCAGCCGCCGAAATAGCCCTGTATCGCGCCGGCGCAGACGCCGACAACGGCCGAGCAGATGGTGAGCGCCAGGCCGAACAGCACCGAGATGCGGAAGCCGTAGATCAGGCGGGCGAGAACGTCGCGGGCCTGGTCGTCGGTGCCGAGCCAGTTGAAATTGCTCCAGTTGCAGTTCGGGTCGGCAGTGCCGGCCGCATAGCCCGAGCAGCGTGTTTCCTTGCTCATCGCCCAGAAAGGCGGCGTCGGCGCCGACATGCCCTTGGGCAGGTTGGAGTTGGCGGTCTGATAGGAATAGTGGATCGGCGGCCAGATCATCCAGCCATTGGCATTGATCTCGTCCTGGATATCCTGGGCGCGATAGTCCGTTTGCGCCAGGAAGCCGCCGAACTTCTCCTCCGGGTAATCGACGAAGATCGGCGTCAGGATCTCGCCCTTGTAGGAGACGAGGATCGGCCGGTCGTTGACAATGAATTCGGCCCCGAGGCTGAGGACGAACAGGACAAGGAAGATCCAGAGCGACCAGTAGCCGCGGCGGTTTGCCTTGAAATTCTCCCAGCGTCGGGCGTTCGTCGGCGAGAACAGACCCTTGCGCGGCGGCTTCACCGTCGTCGGAACTGCTTGTTGATTGGCTGCGTCCATCACACGTCCCTCCGCTCGAAGTCGATGCGCGGATCGATCCAGGTGTAGATCAGGTCGGAGACGAGGCTGACGACGAGGCCGAGCAGCGAGAAGATGAAGAGCGTGGCAAAGACCACCGGATAGTCGCGCTGGACGACGGAGAGGTAGCTGAGGCGCCCCAGGCCATCGAGCGAGAAGATGTTCTCGATCAGCAGCGAGCCGGTGAAGAAGGCGGAGATGAAGGCGCCGGGAAAGCCGGCGATGACGATGAGCATGGCGTTGCGGAAGACATGGCCATAGAGCACGCGCCGTTCGGAAAGACCCTTGGCGCGGGCGGTGATGACATATTGCTTCTTGATCTCTTCGATGAAGGAATTCTTGGTGAGCAGCGTCGTCGTGGCAAAGGCGGCGAGCGACAGCGAAATCAGCGGCAGCACCAGATGCCAGAGATAATCGAGGATCTTCTGCCACCAGGTGAGATCGGCGAAATTGTCCGAGACGAGGCCGCGCAGCGGGAACCAGTCGAAGAAGGAGCCGCCGGCAAACAGCACGATCAGCATGATGCCGAACAGGAAGCTCGGTACCGCATAGCCTATGATGATGATGCCCGATGTCCAGACATCGAAGGTCGATCCGTCCTGCACCGCCTTGCGGATGCCGAGCGGAATGGAAATTGCGTAGGAGAAGATCAGAATCCAGATGCCGAGCGAGATCGACACCGGCAGCTTCTGTGCGATGAGATCGATGACCGTCGTGTTGCGGAAGAAGCTCTCGCCGAAATCGAAGCGGATATAGTTCCACATCATCTGGCCGAAGCGCTCGAGCGGCGGCTTATCGAAGCCGAACTGCTTGTCAAGCTTGGCGATCAGCTCGGGATCGAGCCCCTGCGCGCCGCGATATTTCGAGCTGCTGTCATCGAAGGATTGCTGGGCCAGCATGTCGGTGCCGCCGGACAGGCGGCCATTGGCATTGTCGCCCTGCCCGGTCAGCTGCGCAATGACCTGCTCGACCGGGCCGCCCGGCGCGAACTGCACGATGGTAAAGGAAATAGCCATGATGCCGACGATGGTCGGGATCATCAGCAGGAGGCGTCGCAGAATATAGGCGCCCATCAGTCCGCCGCTCCCTCGAAGGGAAATATCGTCCGCTTCGCCTCAATCCATCTGTCGATCAAATCATATTCCCTTCCGCCGGATGCAAGCCGGCGCAGTCATTATCAGCTTGGAACTATCCGAATCAGCCTCGAGCATTTGGAGCCAGCCGGCCCCTCATTGCAAGAGAGGCTCACTTTCCGGCGTTTTTCGACCACCAGACATCGGGGAAGCCGATGGAGTAGTAAGGCAGCTCGGGCAGATGCTCGAATTTATCCCAATAGGCGATCTTGTTCGTCGTCCCATAAAATAGCGGGACAACATAGTGGTGGGCGAGCAGTACACGGTCAAGCGCCTTGGCGGCAGCGGTCTTTTCTTCGAGGGTCGCGGCAGAAACGAGCTTGCCTATCAACGCATCGACACCCGGATCGGATATGCCGGCATAGTTGCGCGAGCCTTGGCGGCCTGCTGAAGCCGAGCCCCAGTAATCGATTTGTTCGCTGCCGGGCGGCAGCGCCGTGCCCCAGACGTTCCACATCGCGTCATAGTCGAAGCTACGAATGCGGTTGATGTATTGCGATGAATCGACCGTCCTGAGCGTCGCATCGATGCCAATGCGGCGCAGGTTCTGGACATAAGGCAGGTTTGATCTCTCCTGCGAAGGACTGCCGAGCAGAATTTCCATCGTGAAGGGCTGGCCGGTCTTTTCGTTGACCATGCGATTGCCCTTCAACACATAACCGGCTTCCTTGAAAAGCTCGATCGCCTTGCGCAGATTGTCTCGAGCCTTTTGGGCGTCGCCGCCGACCGGATTGGTATAGGGCGTGGTGAATACCTCAGGCGGCACCTTGTCCTTGACGCTGTTGAGGATATTCAATTCTTCGCCCGTGGGCAGCCCCGAAGAGGCAAGCTCGGTGCCGAAAAAGAAGGTGTTGACGCGGGTCAGCTGGCCGAAGGCAAGCGCCCGGTTCATCTCCTCGAAGTCATAGGCGTAGTTCAGCGCCTCGCGCACGCGTTGATCCTTGAACTGATCGCGCCGGAGATTGAGCACCATCGCCTGCATGATGCCGACCGAGCGCAGCGAGTTGGGCAATTCCTCGCGCTTGATGCGGCCGTCCTTGGCGGCTGGAAAGTCATATGCGGTCACCCAATGGCTTGCCGACTGGTCCTGCCAAAAATCCGTATTGCCGCCGCGAAAGGCTTCGAATTCCACATCCTTATCGGCGTAGTAGGTGTAGGAAATCGCCCCGAAGTTATTCTGGCCGATATTGACCGGCAGGTTCTTGGCCCAATAGTCGTCGCGCAGTTCATATCGGATTGATGATCCCGGCTGCACGGAAACGATCTTATACGGTCCGGATCCCATGGCCGGCTCGAGCGTCGTCCGGGTAATATCGCGCGGCTTTCCGTCCGCGCCGGCGCTCTCCCACCAATGTTTAGGCACGATCAGCAACTGGCCGGCGATAAAGGGAAGTTCGCGATTGTTCTTTTCGTCGAAATAGAAGGTGACGTCCCTGTCGCCGGTCTTTTCGGCCCGCGTCACGTGGGAATAGATACTCGTCGCGAGAGGATTGAGCTCTTTGGTGCGATCGAAGCTGAAAATGACGTCATCAGGGGTCACCGGCGTGCCGTCGGCCCATTTCGCTTCGGCGCGCAAGCGGAAGGTCGCGCTCGATATGTCGTCGGGATAGGTGACGCCCTCGGCGAGCAAGCCGTAGGAGGAGGCAATCTCGTCATTGGACGATTTCATCAGCGTGTCAAAAACCATCGGCAATCCGGTGGCCGGGTTGCCCCTGAGCAGCACCGGATTGAGCGTGTCGAACGTGCCTTCGCTCGAAAGCTTCAGCTCGCCACCCTTCGGCGCACCCGGATTGACGTAGTCGAAATGCTTGAAGCCGGGCTGGTATTTGAGGTCACCGAGAATGGCCGTGCCGATGCGGAATTGCGGTTCTTCGGCTTTCGAGGAAACCGGTAAGGCCAGCAGGCAAAAAAGAGAAACGACCAAGCCTGCTTTCAACCGCGACAATGCCATTCATGATCTCCTGTGATTTTTCGAGAATCAGCATAAGGCAAATGAGGGCAAAAAGCAGGACGCAGCAACTCATCTCTTCGCAGAGAGGCTGAAGGACGTATCTGGGGTCAACCCTTTGCCGCGGCTTCTTCAAGACGTTTGCGCAGCATCAGCCGCAATTCGCCGGCGACGCGGCGGTCCTCGGCGGCATCGGGCTCGGTGGCGACGGCGACGACGATGCGCAGCAGTTCCAGCACGATGCCCGACATCAGCGCGATATCATCCGATATCGGCGGCTGCGCCTGCCGCAGGACGCCCGCAATCAGCTCCTTCAGCTCTGCCCGCGAGCGTGCCTTGCGCTCCTTGGGAATATCGCGACGGCCTGCCAGCACCGAAAATTCTGGATACTCCTCCATGAAGGCACCGAGCGAGTGGAAGATCGCCTCGCCGCTATCGGCTGCCGAAAGGCCGGTGCTTCGTTCTGCCATGTCCCGAAGCCCCGCCTTCAATCGCTCCAGGCGTTCGATATGCAATGCCTCGGCGAGCAGGGGCTTGGTCGGGAAGAATTGATAGAGCGAGCCGATGGAGGAATTTGCCTCGGCGGCAATCTCCGTCATCGTTGCCGCATCATAGCCCTTGCGCGCGAAAACTTTTGCGGCCGCCTCAAGCAGAATAACGACGCGATCATGACCGCGCTGCCGCTTCGGCGTGCGCGTCTTCAATTCTTCACTTGATTTTTGTGAGGTTGTCCTCATATTTTCCATTGTGAGGATACCCTCATGTTTCTTTCGGAGCCCTCAGATGTCACTTTACGATCCCAAGACCACCGCTCTCGTTTCCATCGACCTGCAAGGCCTCGTCCTCAGCCGGCCGCTCGCTCCCTACTCTGCCCAGCAGATCATCACCAATACGGTCGCTATCGCAAACAAATTGAAAGCCGATGGCGGAACGACCGTTTTCGTGACGGTCGGATTTTCCACAGACTATGCCGATGCTGTCAATCAGCCGACCGACGAAAGCTTTGCGCTTCCCCCAGGAGGTTTGCCGCCAGCCGCGCTCGAAGGTCCCGCCGAGATGGCGGCGCTGACGCCCGATGTCGCCATCGTCAAGCGCCAGTGGAGCGCCTTTTACGGCACGGAACTGGACCTGCAGCTTCGCCGCCGCGGCATCAGGACGCTAATCCTGACGGGTGTCGCCACCAATTTCGGCGTGGAAGCAACCGTGCGCGATGCCTTTGCGGCAAATTATGCCGTCATCGTCGCGGAAGATGCGGCCACCACCTTCTCGCAGGACATGCAGGATTTCGCGTGCACGAAGGTCTTGCCGCGGCTGTCGCGCATCCGCAAGACGGCAGAAATCCTGGTGAACTGATCCCTCCGAAGCAAAGGTCCATGAGAGGAAAGGCGGGCGGTCGTCGGCCACCTGTGATTGCCGCGGATTAACTTCCATCCTTTTTCAGGATAGTCTCGCCGCAAATCACTTCGAATAATGCCGACCGCCTTTCAGGGATATGCATGGCTTCACTTCTGGCTCGCGCCTTTCGAACGATCGGCAAATTCTCTCTCGCGACCACGATCGGAATGGGTCTTGTCGCCGGCGATGCGCTGGCACAGCAGGCCACCCCTTCGCCCGGTAGCGCCAAGGCTGTTTTCGGCGCCGTGACGCTGCCGTCGCAGGGACCGCCGCAATCGATCGGCTTCTATGCCAAGGGTTGCCTTGCCGGCGCAATCGCGCTTCCGGCTGACGGCCCGACCTGGCAGGCCATGCGCCTGTCGCGCAATCGCCGTTGGGGCCGGCCTGAAACGATCGGCCTGCTCGAGCGCCTGTCGCGCGATGCGGCCAAGAATGACGGCTGGCCGGGCCTGCTCGTCGGCGATATCTCGCAGCCGCGCGGCGGCCCAATGGTCAACGGCCATGCCTCGCACCAGATCGGCCTCGACGCCGATATCTGGCTGACGCCGATGCCGCGGCGCAAGATGACGGCGGAAGAGCGCGAAGCCCTGCCCTTCACCACGATGCTCGCCAAGGACAAGTTCCTGACCATCAACGACAAGGTCTGGACGCCGGCGCATGCGCGCCTGCTGATGCGCGCGGCGAGCTATCCCGAAGTCGAGCGCATCTTCGTCAATCCGGCGATCAAAAAGAAGATGTGCGAGACATGGACGGGCGACCGCAGCAATCTCGGCAAGCTGCGGCCGGAATACGGGCACGACTCGCATTTTCACATCCGCCTCCGCTGCCCCGCCGGTTCGGTGGGCTGCACGGGGCAGGCGCCGGTCGCCGCGGGTGATGGCTGCGACAAGACACTCGCCTGGTGGTTCACTCCCGAACCCTGGGCGAAGCCGAAGCCCAGCACCAAGCCGCCGGTTAAGCCGCGCGAGGTCATGGTTGCCGATCTGCCCAAGGCCTGCCAGGCCGTGTTGGCGGCACCCGCGGTGGCTTCCATGCGCCCTGCCGCCTCTGGCGCCAAGGGTGCGGCCGCTTCAGCCGATACGAACGCGACGCCGGTCTCAGGCGATACGCCGCCCGGCCAAATTCCGCAGCAGTGAGCCCCGCACTGTCCTTGCCGGGGCAGTCTTTCAAAACGCGCTCCCTTGGTATAGAAGGCGGATAAATCGATTGAAAGCATCGGGCGGAGCAAGGATTTCATGGTCGGCAGCAAATGCATCGCATTGATCGCGCATGATCAGAAAAAAGATGCGATGGCGGAGTTTGCACGGCGCAATCAGGCCGCGCTTGCCGATTGGAACATCGTTGCGACGGGCACGACGGGCGGCCGCGTACTCGACGTCTGCCCCAATCTCAAGGTCACTCGCCTGAAAAGTGGCCCGCTCGGCGGCGACCAGCAGATCGGCGCGCTCATCGCCACCAGCGAGATCGACATGCTCATCTTCTTCATCGATCCCCTCACCCCCATGCCGCACGACGTCGACGTGAAGGCATTGACGCGGCTTGCCGTTCTCTACGACATTCCGATGGCGCTCAACGAATCCACTGCCGAGCGGCTGATCAAAACACTGAACCATTAATCCGCCTTGCCGGCGGCAGACCACGGACCTGGCCATGCCCGAGCTCAATCACAGCGATGCCCCCCTGCCTTTCCCAATCCTGATCGGCGATATCGGCGGCACCAATGCGCGTTTCTCCATCCTCGTCGATGCGGACTCCGAACAGGAGCATTTTCCGGTCGTGCAGACGGCGAATTTCGCGACGATCGACGATGCGATCAAACTTGCCCTTGAAAACAGCAAGGTCCAACCCCGCTCGGCAATTCTCGCCATGGCAGGTCCCGTGCAGGGTGACGAGATCCCGTTGACCAATTGCGACTGGGTGATCCGCCCGAAGACGATGATCGCCAATCTCGGCATCGAGGACGTGCTCGTCATCAACGATTTCGAGGCGCAGGCGCTGGCGATCGCCGAGATTTCCGACGAGCATCGCCAAACCATCGGCGAAACATCAGGCAGCCTGACCGCATCGCGCGCCGTGCTCGGACCGGGCACCGGGCTCGGCGTCGGTGGCCTGGTCCATACGCAGCATCAATGGGTGCCGGTGCCGGGAGAAGGCGGCCATATCGATATTGGGCCGCGCACGGAACGCGACCTGCAGATCTGGCCGCATCTGGAAGCCATCGAGGGCCGCATCTCGGCCGAGCAGGTGATCTGCGGCCGCGGTCTTCAGAACATCTATCATGCCGTCTGCGCGGCCGACGGTATCGAGCCGAGCCTGAAGGAGCCGGCCGATATCACCAACCATGCACTTGCCGCCACCAATAGGCAGGCCGAGGAAACGCTGACGCTGTTCGTCACCTATCTCGGCCGTGTCGCCGGCGATATCGCCATGATCTTCATGGCGCGCGGCGGCGTCTATCTTTCCGGCGGCATTCCGCAGAAGATCCTGCCCGCGCTGCAGAAGCCGGAATTCCGCGCCGCCTTCGAGGACAAGGCGCCGCACACGGAAATGATGAAGACGATCCCGACCCATGTGGTCGTCAATCCGCTGGCAGCACTTTCCGGCCTTGCGACCTATGCCCGCAAGCCCACGAACTTTGGCCTTGCCACGGAGGGCCGTCGCTGGCGGCGTTAACCGCTTGCCAAACAGCCCATGGCGCGCCGAAACATCCGATGCGCCATGCCTTTTTGCAGGAGCCGCCGTCCTCTATAATGGGTGTGGCTCCGTGATCGGCCTTAACCAGCGCGGCAAGCCATGTCTAGCCAAAGCCGTGCTAACTCTTTAATAGAGCCGCGGAAGCACGTGCCAGATGCGGCTCGCTTGGTTCAAGACAGGACGCCGATTATTGAAATTGCCTGACCCGAAAAGCAAAAGCGTCGACAGCGAAGCCATCACCGGCATGCTGAAGCGCATTATCGCCGAGAACGGCCGCGATCACATTCGCGGCTATGCCATCGCGATTACCTGCCTGGTCCTCGTTGCGCTTTCGACTGCTTACATCGGCTATATCGTCAAATCGGTCATCGACAGCGCCTTCATCGCCCGCGATATCGTCGATGCCTGGAAGATCTGCTTCAGCATCTTCCTCGTTTTCGTGGTGCGCGGCTTTGCCGGATATTTCCAGTCAGTCATCCTGTCGAAGATCGGCAACAACATCATCGCCCGCTACCAGCGGCGCCTCTATTCGCATCTGATGACGCTGTCGGTCGGCTTCTTCAGCGAAGCCCGCTCCGCCCAGCTCGCCGCCCGGATCAGCCAGAACGTCTCGGGCATCCGCGACGTCATGAACCTGACGATTACCTCGACGGCGCGCGACCTTCTGACTTTTATCGCCCTGCTCGGCGTCATGGTCTTCCAGGATCCGGTGCTCAGCATCGCCTTCGTCATCATCGCGCCGCCGCTCTTCCTCGCGCTGCGCTATATTTCCAAGCGCCTGCGCGCTGCGACGCGCGATGCGATCGTCCTGAACAGCCATGTGCTCGGCGCGATGCAGGAAACCATCCAGGGCGTTTCCATCGTCAAGGCCTTCACGATGGAAGAGGAGCTCGAGCGCAAGATCAACAAGCTGATCACCGCGGCCGAGCACCGGCAGAACCGCATCGCCCGACTTTCCGAGCGCAACGGCCCGCTCATCGAAACCGTCGCCGGTTTTGCGATCGCCAGCCTCTTTGCCTATGCCGCCTATCGCTCGATCTACGACAATGTCTCGCCGGGCGTATTCTTCTCCTTCGCCACCTCGCTGTTGCTCGCCTACGATCCGGCGCGTCGTCTTGCCAAGCTGCAGGTGCAGCTGGAGCGTGCCGTCGTCAATGCGCGGATGATCTACGAGCTGCTCGACATGGAGCCGCGCCAGCGCGACCTGCCGGATGCCAAGCCGCTTAAAGTGACCGAAGCCCGCATCGAGTTCCGCGATGTTCATTTCGCCTATGGTGACGAGGCGGTTCTGTCCGGCGTCAGCTTTTCTGCCGAGGGTGGGCAGACGACGGCGCTGGTCGGCCCTTCCGGCGCCGGCAAGTCCACCGTCATCAATCTGATCCCGCGCTTCTACGACCCCAAGGCCGGTAGCATCTTCATCGACGGGCAGGATATCGCGCATGTGACGAAACGGTCGCTGCGGGAACAGCTCGCCTATGTTTCGCAGCAGCCCTATCTCTTCGAAGGCACGATCCGTGACAACATCCGCTACGGCCGTCCGGACGCGACCAACGCCGAGATCGAGGAAGCGGCACGCCTTGCCTATGCGCATGACTTCATCGAGGCGCAGCCAATGGGCTACGAAACGCCCGTCGGTGAAAATGGCGTGACGCTTTCCGGCGGCCAGCGCCAGCGCCTATCAATTGCCCGCGCGCTGGTGCGCAACGCGCCGATCCTGCTCCTGGACGAGGCGACCTCGGCGCTCGACACGGAATCAGAAGCAGCCGTACAGAAGGCGCTGGAAGAGGCGATGAGCGGCCGCACGGTCGTCGTCATCGCGCACCGCCTGTCGACGGTTGTCCGCGCCGAGAAGATCGTCGTCATGCAGAACGGCCGGGTTGTCGAAGAGGGCAACCACGAGACGCTTGCGACGGCCGACAATGGCCTCTACGCTCGGCTCAACAACCTGCAGCTACCGGCCATATCAAGTAATTCCCGCAAATAGACGATAGAGACGACATGAGCGACGATGCGATGAAGCTGGTGGTGGTTGGCGCGGCGGGCCGCATGGGACAGGCTCTCATCCGTATCATCCACGCAACCGACGGCGTGACCCTGCACGCGGCCGTCGCCCGCCCCGGCTCCGCCTTTATCGGCAAGGATGCCGGCGAGATCGCCGGGCTCGGGCCGATCGGCGTTCCCGTCACCGACGATCCGCTTGCCGCTTTCCTTCATGCCGAAGGTGTCATTGATTTCACCAAACCTGAAACAAGCGTTACGTTTGCCGGCCTCGCCGCACAGGCACGTATCGTCCACATCATCGGCACGACGGGCTGCTCGGATGAGGACGAGGCAAAGTTCAAGGCAGCTGCGCGCCATGCCCGCATCGTCAAATCAGGCAACATGGGCCTCGGCATCAATCTCCTGAGCGTGCTTGTCGAGCAGGCCGCGCGTGCGCTCCCTTCGAACGACTGGGACATCGAAGTGCTGGAGATGCATCATCGCCACAAGGTCGATGCACCCTCGGGCACGGCGCTGCTGCTCGGCCAGGCGGCGGCCAAGGGCCGCGGCATCGATCTCAACGACAACTCCGTGCGCGTGCGCGATGGCCATACCGGTCCGCGCCCGACGAGCACGATCGGCTTTGCGACCCTGCGCGGCGGCGGCGTGGTAGGCGATCATTCGGTGATCTTCGCCAGCGAGAGCGAACGGCTGACGCTGTCGCACAACGCCGGCGACCGCTCGCTGTTTGCCCGCGGCGCGCTGCAGGCAGCACTCTGGGCGCGCGACAAGAAACCCGGCTTTTATTCCATGCTCGATGTTCTCGGGCTCTCCACACGTTGATGCGATCCCGGAGCGGGTCGGCAGAAAACTGCTGATCCGCTCCGGCCTTTTATTGTCTCGCAATTCCTGACGGAAAACCGCTACGCACCTTTCCTGGAATTGCTCTATCAAGGAGAAATTTTATGAGCGGCACTCTCGTTCTCGTTCGCCACGGGCAGAGCGACTGGAATTTGAAGAATCTCTTTACCGGCTGGAAGGACCCCGATCTGACCGCGCTCGGCATCGAAGAGGCCAAGACCGGCGGCAAGGCGCTGGCCGACTACGGCATCAAGTACGATATCGCCTTCACGTCGGATCTCACCCGCGCCCAGCACACGCTCAAGATCATCCTCGATGAAATCGGACAGCAGGGCCTTGAAACGATCAAGGATCAGGCGCTGAACGAGCGCGACTACGGCGATCTCTCCGGCCTCAACAAGGACGATGCCCGCGCCAAATGGGGTGAGGAGCAGGTCCACATCTGGCGCCGCTCCTATGACGTTCCGCCGCCCGGCGGCGAAAGCCTGCGCGACACCGGCGCCCGCGTCTGGCCTTACTACCTGACGGAAATCCTGCCGCGCGTGCTCGCCGGCCAGAACGTGCTGGTTGCCGCCCACGGCAATTCGCTGCGTTCGCTCGTCATGGTTCTCGATCGCCTCAGCAAAGCACAGATCCTCGAGCTCAACCTCGCGACCGGCGTGCCGATGGTCTACAAGCTCAAGGCCGACTCCACCGTCGCCTCGAAGGAAGTCCTCGGCGACATGTCCGGCGCGCATTGAGCGCAAGCATTCGGGCTTGAAAGCCCCTCACCCTAGCCCTCTCCCCGCAAGCGGGGAGAGGGAATTACTTCTTCTAAAACTTTCGGCTCCCACTCTCAATTCTCGACGGTGAAGCGCACCCTGTCGGCGGCGAAGCGGGAAATCGAATATTGCACCGGGACATTGTCGAGATCGGCGTTCAGCGCCTGGGCGACCAGAACGATCGCGCCGGGGGATAACTGCAGGTCGGTCAGATCGCTTTCGTCGGCATGCGTCGCGGTGATTTCGGTGACGACGCGGACATAATCCGGCACGCCAAGCTCCTTGAACGCTTTGGTGATCGATCCGGTCGCCCGATAGATCTCCGCGATGTCGCCGAAACGATCCGCCGGAAACCAGCTCGTGGCGCGCGATACCGGGCGCTGATCCGCGTGACCGAGCGTTTCGAGCCTTACCAGCGGCGCACCGGTCTTGACCTTGAGCTGTTTGGCCAGTTCGGCGCTGGCCGCCTCTTCGCCCGATGCAAGCAATACGCTGCGGGTCTCGCGCACCTGGTCGCCGATCCCTTGCGAAAATCGCGTGCGCCTTGAAATCGGGAAACTCAGGCGCTCCTTGCGCTCGATCAGCGTCCCCCGCCCCTGCACGGCCCGGACGATCCCTTCCTGGGCCAGCGCTGCGAGTGCGCTTCGGATCGTGTGCCTGTTGACGCCGAACTGCAGCGCCAGCGTCGTTTCCGGTGGCACCATGCCCGTCTCGTCGAAATCGCCATGATTGATGGAGGTGCGAATCCGGTCGGCAATCTGCCGCCAGAGCGCCACGCCCGTTTGTCTCTGTATCTTCTGCCCTGCCATTTCGCCTACTCGCCCTGTCACACGCTTGTCACGACTCGCTAATAGATATAAGACTATCTTGTATGGTTGTCTATATCAATAGACATTTAGAGGAAGGCGCGATGAATTCAGCACAAAGGCAGGAAGCGGCCGCACAGGAGCGTCGGGAGCGCAAGCGCGTCGCCGATCTTCTGGCGCAGGCAGAACGCGACGAGCTAGAGGCAGCCTGGGAAGCATTGCCGAGCAAGCCGACGGTGCAGCCGGTGCGCGGTCCCGAAACCGGACTCGTCATGGTGCGCGGCCGCATCGGCGGCGGCGGCTCCCCCTTCAATCTCGGCGAAGTCACGGTGACGCGCGCTACCGTCCGGCTGGCATCCAACACCATCGGCCACTCGCACGCACTTGGCACGGATCGGGAAAAGGCACGGCTTTCAGCCATCTTCGATGCCCTCTGGCAGCAATCGGCCACGAAGGAATTCGTCGAAAAGGCTCTTCTGCAGCCGGTTGCCGAGCGTATCGCCGAATATGACCGCAAGCGCGCCGAAGAGACGGCAGCGACCCGCGTCGATTTCTTCACCATGGTTCGCGGAGAAGATTGATGAGCCTTTCCAGCACCCCGACCTTTGGCAACGAGGCCCTGACCGGCGGTTTCACCGATCCGGTTTTCGACGCACAGAGCGTCTTCAAGATGACGATGGACGCCATGGCGCGCCCGGGAACGTTACAGGCCGTTACGGCCGATATCGCGCCGCCGGCACCGCTCGGTATCGCTGCCGGTGCCATCAGCCTCACCCTTTGCGACCATGATACGCCGGTCTGGCTTTCCAACAGCCTTGGGAGATCGAGCCTGCCGGAATGGCTGGCCTTCCACACCGGCGCGCCCGTCATTTCGGAACGGCTGGAAGCGCATTTCGCCTTCATCGAAGCAGGCATGGCTCTTTCCTCCTTCAGCCAGTTCGGCATCGGCACCCAGGAATATCCCGATCGGTCGACGACGATCGTTCTGGAAATCGAAAGTCTGGTAGGTGGCAAGCAACTGGCGCTTTCCGGCCCCGGCATCAAGGATATCAACATGATCGCCCCGATTGGGCTGCCCGATGCGCTCTTACGCATCTGGAACGACAATCGCGCGCTCTTCCCGCGCGGCGTCGATCTCATCCTGACGGCGGGCCGGCAATTCCTCTGCCTGCCGCGCACCATCAAGATCACCGCGACGGAGATGTGACATATGTATGTTGCCGTAAAGGGTGGCGAAGCCGCCATCGCCAATGCTCACCGGCTTCTCGCCGACCGTCGCCGCGGCGACCGTTCACTGCCGGCGCTCGGCATCGACCAGATCGTGGCGCAGCTGGCGCTCGCCGTCGACCGCGTCATGGCCGAAGCCTCGCTTTATGACCGTACGCTGGCCGCACTTGCCGTGCGCCAGGCGCGCGGCGACATGATCGAGGCGATCTTCCTGCTCAGAGCCTACCGCACGACGCTGCCGCGCTTCGGCTACTCCCAGCCGCTCGACACAGCTGCGATGAAGATCGAGCGCCGCATCTCGGCAACCTACAAGGATCTGCCCGGCGGCCAGCTTCTGGGACCGACCTTCGACTATACGCACCGCCTGCTCGACCCCAGTCTTTTGACTGACGAGCCGGTGGACGAGCCGATGCAGCGACCGGCGGAGCAAGGCCGCATCATGCGCGTCTCGGAAATTCTCGGCCAGGAAGGATTGATCGAAGGCGACGGCATCCTGCCGGTCGATCACGAGATCGGCGACCTGACCCGCGAACCGCTGGAATTTCCGATGACCCGTGACCTTCGCCTGCAGGCGCTCGCCCGCGGCGACGAAGGCTTCCTGCTGGCGCTCGGCTATTCGACCCAGCGCGGCTATGGCCGCACGCACCCCTTCACCGGCGAGATCCGTATTGGCGAAGTGGAGGTCGAATTCGATGTGCCGGAACTCGGCTTTGCCGTCTCGCTCGGCCGCATCCAGGTGACCGAATGCCAGATGGTCAACCAGTTCATGGGCTCGGCCAAGGCACCGCCACAGTTCACCCGCGGCTATGGCCTGGTCTTCGGCCAGAGCGAGCGCAAGGCCATGGCGATGTCGCTGGTCGACCGTGCGCTGCGCGCCGAAGAACTCGGCGAAGACATCGTTGCGCCGGCGCAGGACGAGGAATTCGTCATCTCCCACTCCGACAACGTGCAGGCGACCGGCTTCGTCGAACATCTGAAGCTGCCGCATTATGTCGACTTCCAGGCCGAACTCGACCTGGTACGGCGGATGCGCCGCGATTTCGAGGCCGCTCGCGAGCGCGGCATGGAACCTATGACGGAGGCAGCCGAATGACCGAACTCGCTACCTACAACTTCGCCTATCTCGACGAGCAGACCAAGCGGATGATTCGTCGCGCCATCCTGAAGGCGATTTCCATTCCTGGCTATCAGGTGCCCTTCGCCTCGCGTGAAATGCCGATGCCTTACGGCTGGGGTACCGGCGGCGTACAGCTGACGGCGGCGATCATCGGCCCGCAGGACGTGCTGAAGGTCATCGACCAGGGCGCGGACGACACGACCAACGCCGTTTCCATCCGCGCCTTCTTCCGGAAGGTTGCCAATGTCGCCGTGACCACCCGCACGGACGAGGCGACGATCATCCAGACGCGACATCGCATTCCGGAAGCCAAGCTCGGCCCGAACCAGGTGCTGGTCTATCAGGTGCCGATTCCGGAACCCTTACGTTTCCTGGAGCCGCGCGAGACCGAGACGCGCAAGATGCACGCGCTCGAGGAATACGGCCTCATGCACGTGAAGCTCTACGAGGACATAGCCCGCAACGGCCGCATCGCCACGACCTATGCCTATCCGGTCAAGGTCGCCGGCCGCTACGTGATGGACCCCTCGCCGACGCCGAAGTTCGACAATCCGAAAATGCACCTTTCCGACGCGCTGCAGCTTTTCGGCGCCGGCCGTGAGAAGCGCATCTATGCCGTGCCGCCCTATACTGAAGTCGTCAGCCTGGATTTCGAGGATCATCCCTTCGAAGTGCAGCGCTTCGACAAGCCCTGCGCACTTTGCGGCGCCGAGCAAGTCTATCTCGACGAGGTGATCCTCGACGACAAGGGCGGGCGCATGTTCGTCTGCTCCGATACCGATTTCTGCGAAGACCGTCGTGCCCACGGCCATGCCGGCCACATGCTGGCGTCAAATGGGCTGGCGTCAAATGGGCTCGCATCCGATGGATTGCCTGGTGGCAAGGAGGCTGCTGAATGAGTGACTCACCTCTCCTGAAGGTCAAGGACATCTCGAAATTCTACGGCAGCCGCATCGGCTGCCGCGATGTGTCCTTCGAGCTTTGGCCCGGCGAAGTTCTCGCCATCGTCGGCGAATCCGGCTCCGGCAAGACGACGCTCCTCAACTGCATCTCGACGCGGCTGCTGCCGACGACAGGCAGCGTCGAATACCACATGCGCGACGAAACCTATCGCGACCTGTTCCGCATGAACGAAGCTGAACGTCGCTTCCTGATGCGGACCGACTGGGGCTTCGTGCATCAGAACCCGGCCGACGGCCTGCGCATGACGGTTTCGGCCGGCGCCAATGTCGGCGAGCGGCTAATGGCGATCGGCAACCGCCACTACGGCAACATCCGCAATACCGCCATCGACTGGCTGGAGCGGGTCGAGATCGATGCCGACCGCATCGACGACCAACCGCGCGCCTTCTCCGGCGGCATGCGCCAGCGCCTGCAGATCGCCCGCAACCTGGTGACTGCCCCACGCCTCGTCTTCATGGATGAGCCGACCGGCGGTCTCGACGTGTCCGTGCAGGCCCGTCTGCTCGACCTCGTGCGCGGCCTCGTCAACGATCTCGGCCTTTCGGCTATCATCGTGACGCACGACCTCGCCGTCGCCCGCCTTCTGTCGCATCGCATGATGGTGATGAAGGACGGACAGGTGATCGAGCACGGTCTGACCGACCGCGTGCTCGACGATCCGCGCGAACCCTATACGCAACTGCTGGTCTCTTCGATCCTGCAGGTCTGAGGAAGAAACATGGCAACCCCACTCGTCGTTTCCGAAGTCTTCAAAAGCTTCACCATGCATCTGCGCGATGGCATTCGCCTGCCAGTCGTTGCCGATGTCTCCTTCTCCGTCGCTTCGGGCGAATGCGTCGTGCTCGGTGGCCCATCGGGCATCGGCAAGAGCTCGCTGCTGAAAATGATCTACGGCAATTATGCTGTCGACAGCGGCCAGATCCTCGTCACGCACAGGGGCAGGATCGTCGATCTTGCCACAGCCGATCCGCGTACCGTGCTCGACGTGCGTCGCCAGACCATGGGCTATGTCAGCCAGTTCCTGCGCACCGTGCCCCGCGTTGCCGCCATCGATGTGGTTGCCGAGCCGTTGGTGGCCCGTGGCGTGACCGTCGCCGATGCACGCGACAGGGCAGCCGAGCTGCTGGCGCAGCTGAACCTGCCGCAGGAACTCTGGCAGCTGCCGCCAGCCACCTTCTCCGGTGGCGAGCAGCAGCGCGTCAACATCGCACGCGGTTTCATCACCGACCACGCCATCCTGCTGCTCGACGAACCCACGGCGTCGCTCGATGCCCGCAACCGGGCCGTTGTCGTCGACATGATCGAGCAGAAGAAGGAGGCCGGTGTCGCCCTTCTCGGCATCTTCCATGACGAGGAAGTGCGCGAGGCCGTCGGCAGCCGCATCCTCGACGTCTCGCAGTTCTCGCCGCGGAAGGCCGCCGCATGAGCCGCAAACTGGGCGAGACGCCCTTCATCAGCCCCTCGGCGAGCGTCAACAATTCGACGCTCGGCCGCTATACCGAAGTGTCCGATCGCTGCCGGATCGATGAGGTCGAGATCGGCGACTATTCCTACATCATGCAGGATGGCGTGGTCTGGTGCGCGACGATCGGCAAATTCGTCAACATCGCCGCTGCCGTGCGCATCAACGCCACCAACCATCCGACATGGCGCGCCACGCTGCATCATTTCACCTATCGCGCTGCCGATTATTGGCCTGACGCCGATATGGAGACCGATTTCTTCACCTGGCGGCGCGACAACCGGGTCGTGATCGGCCATGACGTCTGGATCGGCCATGGCGCCACCGTGCTACCTGGCGTCACTGTCGGCAACGGTGCCGTCATCGGCGCCGGCGCCGTCGTCTCCAAGGACGTCGCGCCCTATACCATCGTCGGCGGTGTACCGGCCAAGCTGATCCGCGAGCGCTTCACGGCCAAGGTCGGGGCACGCATGGACAAGCTCTCATGGTGGGACTGGGATCACGACCGTCTGCGCACGGCGCTTGCGGACTTCCGTGCCCTTTCGGCGGAGGAATTTCTGGATCGCTACGACGCCTGAGGCTGTTTTTCGCCCTGATCGGGCTTGCATGGGGCCGACGGGCGTTCCAGCCTCAAGCGATCCGTCGAGCCCGGTACAAGGGAGGCCTTTTTTCATGGCAAAGCAGTTTTCCAGCATCGATGACAGGCTGCGCGATTTCATCGCGCGCCAGCACATCTTCTTCACGGCATCGGCAACCTCGGAGTCCCGCGTCAATGTTTCGCCGCGAGAAACGCTGTGCCTGCGCATCATCTCCCCGAATGCCGCCATCTATCTCGACCGCACCGGCAGCGGCAACGAGACGTCAGCGCATATGAAGGCGGATGGACGGTTGACCATCATGTTCTGCGCGGTCGAGGGACCGCCGATGATCCTGCGGCTTTACGGTCGTGGCCGGATCATCCATCGATCGTCGCCCGAATATCGTGAATTGCTGCACGATCATTATGCCGGCGAAGAGCCACTCGGGGCGCGGCAGATCGTGCGGCTGGACTTCGATCTCGTACAGACCTCATGCGGTTTTGGCGTGCCGCTCTTCGCTTATGAAGGCGAGCGGCCGAGCCTCGACCAATGGGCGAAAGCCAAGGGTCCTGATGGCATTGAAGAATACCGGCGCGAGAAGAATAGCCTCAGCATGGACGGCCTGCCGACCGGCATGTTTGACGGCTAAACTTAAGGAAAACCCTCAGCCGGCTAATCTTGCAAAATCGGCGAGAATTGTAACAGCAGTTACATAAAACTGACATTGGAGCTTCATGAAGCGGGACTAATCGGTTGCCTTGTGGTTGGCGCCAGCCCCCTCGAAACTCCCTTCGAGGCAGGGGCTCGCGCCCATTCTTAGCACCGGTAACGCTGAAATTTTTGCAGCCCGGCAGCCGCGAAAGGGAAGCATTATGTTCGAACTCAGGAATGTCTCGCGCCGGTTTGGAAACAAGCTCGCTGTCGATTCCGTGACTTTGGACATACCGCAGGGACAGATGGTCGGCGTCATCGGCCGTTCCGGCGCCGGCAAGTCCACCCTGCTACGCATGATCAACCGTCTGGCTGACCCGAGCTCCGGCTCGATCCATTTTTCTGGCGTCGAAGTGTCGAAGCTCACCGGCCGCGCGCTGCGCAGCTGGCAGCGCGACTGCGCCATGATCTTCCAGCAGTTCAACCTCGTGCCGCGTCTCGACGTACTGACCAATGTCATGCTCGGCCGCCTCAACCATCGTTCCACCACGCTGAGCCTCCTCTCCGTCTTCACCCGCGAAGAGCGCATCGAAGCCATTGCCGCGCTGGAGCGCCTCGGCATCGAGCAGACGGCCCTGCAGATGGCCGGCACGCTTTCCGGCGGCCAGCAGCAGCGCGTTGCGATCTGCCGTGCACTGATGCAGCAGCCGAAGATGATGCTGGCCGATGAGCCGATCGCCTCGCTCGATCCGCTGAACGCCAAGATCGTCATGGACGCGCTGCGCGATATCAACGAGCGCGAGGGCATCACCGTCATCACCAACCTGCACACGCTGGATACGGCCCGCAACTATTGCGAGCGCATCGTCGGCATGGCCGCCGGCAAGGTCGTCTTCGACGGCAAGCCGACCGATCTGACGGCAGCCGCCGTCAAGGAAATCTACGGCACCGACAAGGACGGCGCCGGCATCGACGAGACCATGACGTCGACGTCGATCAACATTGCCGATCCGGCCGCGCAGACCGCGGCAACCGAATCTGCCGGCCCGCAACCGCTGGCGCTGGCCGGTCTCTGAGAGGGACGGCCGGGATCGAAGGCCCGCGTCAAGGGCGCATTTCTTCTAGACCGAAGGCATCCGGGGACACCGGTTAATCAGGAGACGAACCCATGTTGAAGAAAGCACTTTTTGCTGCTACGGCGCTCGTCGCGCTCGCAGTCGGCGCTGCTGCCAACGCTGCAGACCTCAAGGAATTCCGCGTCGGCATTCTCGGCGGTGAAAATGAAGCCGACCGCCTGCGCAACTACGCCTGCCTCGCCGACCACCTGAAGAAGGAATTCGGCTTCGAGAAGGTTTCGCTGTTCCCGGCTGCCGACTATGACGGCGTTATCCAGGGTCTGCTCGGCGGCACGCTCGACTTCGCAGAACTTGGCGCTTCCGGCTACGCAGCTGTCGCCATCAAGGATCCGAAGGCTGTTACCCCGATCCTGACGACGCAGCAGACCGACGGTTCGACCGGCTACTACTCGATCGGCCTCGCTCTCAAGTCCTCCGGCATCAAGACGATCATGGACGCCAAGGGCAAGAAGCTCGGCTACGCCGATCCGGACTCCACCTCGGGCTACCTCGTTCCGCTGACGCAGATTCCGAAGACCACCGGCGTTCCGAACGACAAGTTCTTCGCTTCGACCCAGTTCAACGGCGGCCATGAAAACAACCTGCTCGCAGCTTACGACGGCAAGGTCGATGTTGCTGTTGACGACTCCTCGGGCGTTGGCGATTTCAAGGATGGCTTCACCTCCGGTACCTTCCGCAAGGAAGTCGACAAGGGCGCAGTCGACCCGAACAAGCTCGTCGAAGTCTGGCGTTCGCCGCTGATCCCGAACGGCCCGCTCGTCGTTCGCAACGCTCTCGGCACTGAATGGCAGACCAAGCTTTCCGACTTCTTCATGAAGCTGCCGACGGCTGACGCCAAGTGCTTCAACGCCATCGAAGGCGGCGACTTCAAGGGCTACGTCAAGGTTACCCCGGACTTCTACAACGCCGTTATCGACGTTCGTAAGGCTGCTATCGGCGGCTGATACACATCCAGATGATTGGGCGGCCGGCAACGGCCGCCCTTTTGCTATTCACACCCCTTTGCATTCACAAGGGCAGGATTTCATGACGATCGCCGATACGCACCCGAGCATGCAAAGCGCGCCGCAGAGCGCCAAGGAGATCGGCGACGCCTGGAGCAAGATGGTGGCCAAGCGCCGCCTCTACACCGGCATCGGCCTCGTGATCCTGCTCGTCGCTTTCGTCAGTTCGGTGCGCTTCGCCGACGAAAGCAATGCCGGCCACTTCTTCGAGCGCCTGCCGCATCTCTTCGATTTCTTAAGCTGGCTCATCCCCAAGGACTGGAACGACGTCTACCGCGCGCTCTTCGACCTGCCGAGCCCGAATGGCGCGAACGGCGCCGGCGGCGAGGAGTTCAATTTCCCGCTCGGCCGCGTCTATGTCTGGGGCGATTTCTACATCCCCGAATATTTCGAGCTGATGATCATCACGATCAACGTGGCGCTGGTGTCAACCATCATCGGCTTCGTCTTTGCGGTGCCTTTGGCTTTCTTCGCCGCCCGCAACATGTCGCCGTCCCATCCCGTCCGGCTGGTGACGAAGCGCATCATGGAATTTCTGCGCGCCTTTCCGGAAATCGTCATCGCCGGCTTGTTTTCGGCGATCCTGTCGATCGGCCCGATCGCCGCGATCATTGCCGTCGGCCTGCACACGATCGGCGCACTCGGCAAGCTCTTCTACGAAGTCGTCGAAAATATCGACATGAAGCCCGATGAGGGCATGCGCGCCGTTGGCGCGAGCTGGAGCGAACGCGTCCGCTTCGCCGCTCTGCCGCAGGTGCTGCCGAATTTCATGTCCTACACATTGCTGCGCCTGGAGATCAACGTCCGTGCCTCCACCATCATCGGCGCCGTCGGCGGCGGCGGTATCGGCGAGGAGCTGAAGCTTTCGATCTCGCGCGGCTTCGGCGCCAAGACTATGGCGCTGGTGCTGCTGCTCTTCGTGACCATCATCGCCGTCGACCAGTTTTCCGCATGGCTTCGCCGCCGTCTCGTCGGCGAACATGCCTTCCTTTTGCAGCATTGAGGTTGACCATGTCCGTCATCGACGCCGGCCGTATGCAGGAAATCGAAGCGCGGTACCCGGAGGTTCTCCACCGATCCTTCCGCCAGCGCTTCGGCGCGCTGATGATGTTCATCGGCGTCATCCTCTACGGCATCTATGCCGTATGGTTCTTCGACCTCCCGAAAGTCATTTCGGAAGCGCATTGGGAACGCGTCGGCATCTATCTCAGCGAATGGATCAGCTATGACGTGCAGCCGGAATTCCGCATTTCCGGCGATAAGATCAGCATCAAATATCCACGCTTCTCGCCGCTCGGCGACAATCCGAACCCGGACTGGGTAAAGACCAACCCGGATGGCAGCATGGTCGTTTCGGTCAGCGGCACGAGCCGCACCGTGACGGTGACGAAGACGCAGGCGATCGTAACGGCGCATGGCATCACGATCCCGATCGATATTACCGGCGACACGCCGAAGGTCATTGGCTCCGAGCCTGTTCCCAGCTGGATGACCGTCTATGACGACAATATCCTGGTCAATCTCGGCTTTGCCGGCGATGCCAGCATCTCCACCGATCGCGTGAAGATCCGCAAGCGCTTCCTCGGCTGGGCCAACTTCGTCTTCGACACGCATTCGCCCTTCTTCGACAAGCCAGCAAGCGAAGTCATCAGCCTGATCGTCTCCGGGCCGCGCCTGGACCCGGCGCAGTCCAATCTCTCGCTCGCCTTCGACAATATCTGGAACAACGGCGCCTGGCAGCACGGCGACGTCTGGACCAAGCTGTTCCAGACGATCGTCATGGCCTTCCTCGGCACGCTGCTCGGCTCGATCGCCGCCTTCCCGCTCGCTTTCCTCGCAGCCCGCAACATCACGCCGAGCCGCCTCGTCAACCAGATCCTCAAGCGCTTCTTCGACTTCCTGCGTTCGGTGGACATGCTGATCTGGGCGCTGTTCCTGACCCGCGCCTTCGGCCCTGGCCCGCTCGCCGGCAGCGGCGCGATCTTCCTTACCGAGACGGGTACGCTCGGCAAGCTCTATTCCGAAGGCCTTGAAAACATCGACAACAAGCCGCGCGAGGGCGTGAAGTCCACCGGCTCGCCGACCATTCTCGTGCATCGCTACGGCATCATGCCGCAGATCGTTCCCGTCATCGTCAGCCAGACGCTCTACCAGTGGGAATCCAACGTGCGCGGCGCCACCATCATCGGCGCGGTCGGCGCAGGCGGCATCGGTCTCAAGCTTTGGGAAGCCATGCGCACCAATGCCAACTGGGAAAACGTCGCCTATATGGTGCTTTTGATCCTCATCGTGGTCTTCCTGTTCGACGCCGCATCCAACGCCTTGCGCTCCCGCCTGATGGGCACACGGGTGAAATAAAAAAGAACCGGAAAAAATCGTTCCGCATCATCATTCTGTCACGGGAATCCGATAGCGCAGGCCGGCAAGACCGTAGCGTTCAAACCGGCTTTAGCCGGATTCGAGCTGTTGCTGCCTTGCTGCTCTTGCGGTTTGTCGCAAATCACCCAACAGTGTCCCGCGCAGCCGATTTTTCCAAGGAATGCAGCCTTGCGCTATGCTCTCTATTTCACGCCGCCCAAAGATGATCCGTTGACATCGCTTGCCGCCCGCTGGCTCGGTCGCGACGCATTTTCGGGTGAGATTTTTTCCGACAAGGCAATGGCGCCGCTACCGGAAGGCCATGCCGAACTAACGGCCGATCCCCGCCGTTACGGCTTCCATGCCACGCTGAAGGCACCGTTCGAGCTTGCCGGCTCGGTGACCGAGCGCGATCTCCTTGAGGTTGCTGCCGAATTTGCCGCTAAGGCCAAGGCTTTCACCATTCCGGAACTGGTGCTCGGTCAGCTCGGCCATTTCTTCGCGCTCGTTCCTGGCACCGTTTACCCGCCGCTGCAGGATTTTGCCTCACGGGTGGTGAAAACCTTCGAGCCGTTCCGCGCACCGCTTTCGGACCATGATATCGCCCGGCGCAACCCGGAAGCGATGACCGAACCGCAGCGCGCCAATCTGCTGCGCTGGGGCTATCCATACGTCAACGACGAGTTTCGTTTCCATATGACGTTGACCGGGCGCGTTCCGACCGACCGCCAAGCTGAAATGCATGATGTCCTGCGCGAGCGCTTCGCCGAGCATACCGGCAAGCCGCTCGAGATTTCCGGCCTCGCCATCTTCGTCGAAGACGAGCGCGGAGCCCCCTTTACCGTCCGTTCCTGGCTGCCGCTTGCTGGCGCCTAACAGTGAAAGACCCGACATGACCAAAGAAACCGTCCTTTCCAACGCCCGCATCGTCCTCGAAGACAAGGTCGTCGAGGGTTCCGTGCTGATCCGTGACGGTCGTATCGCCGCCATTTCCGAGGGCAAGTCGGAGATCGGCGAGAATTTCGAAGGCGACTATCTGATCCCCGGCCTAGTCGAGCTGCATACCGACCATCTGGAAGCCCATTACTCGCCTCGTCCGGGCGTTCGCTGGAACAAGACGGCCGCGATCCAGGCGCATGATGCCCAGATCGTCACCTCGGGTATCACCACCGTGTTCGACTGCCTGCGCATGGGCTCGGACGAGGACGGCGGCTTCGAAAAGGGCGAGATGCGCGACATGGCCGACGCCATTCAGGCCGCCCAGCGCGAGGACCGTCTGCGCGCCGATCACCTGATCCATCTGCGCTGCGAAGTCTCCTCCGACAACGTTCTCGACCACTTCCAGGATTTCGAGAAGGACGCCTACGTTCGTCTCGTCTCGCTGATGGACCATGCGCCGGGCCAGCGCCAGTTCCAGACCATGGACCAGTACATCTTCTACTACCAGAAGAAGCGCGGGCTCAGCGACGAGGCCTTTGCGAAGTTCGTGGCCAAGCGCCAGGACGAATCGGCCAGGTATGCGACGCCCAACCGCGACGTGATCTCCAAGGTCTGCGCCGAGCGCGGCATCACCGTTGCCAGCCATGACGACGCGACGCTCGCCCATGTCGACGAAGCCATCCACTACGGCGTTCGCCTCGCGGAATTCCCGACCAGCATCGATGCCGCCAAGGCCTCGCATGGCGCCGGCATGAGCGTGCTGATGGGCGCGCCGAACATCGTGCGCGGCAAGTCGCATTCGGGCAATATCGCCGCTCGCGATCTCGCCGAACTCGGCGTTCTCGATGTGCTTTCCTCCGATTACGTGCCGCTCAGCCTGCTGCATGCCCCCTTCATCCTCGCGGACGAAGTCGAGGGTATTTCGCTGCCGCAGGCGATCGCCATGGTGACGGCTACGCCGGCAAAGACGGTCAGCCTGAACGACCGCGGCCGCATTGCCGAGGGCTTGCGCGCCGATCTGGTTCGCGTTCGCCGCGATCATGGCGTGCCGGTCACGCGCTCGGTCTGGCGGGAAGGACGGCGGGTCGCATGAGCGCGGACGCCAATATCAAGCCGGCTAATGCAGGTCTGGCGGATGCGGCGGCGGGCATACTCGCCGTCGTCGTCGGCCCGAGCGGCGCCGGCAAGGATACCCTGATGAACCTGGCCGCCCAGCACTTTGTCGGCCGGCCCGATGTGCACTTCGTCCGCCGCGTCATCACCCGCGACGGCGATGCCGGCAATGAGGATCACAGAAGCGTTTCGGAGGTCGACTTCAACGCCATGGAGCAGGCCGGCGCCTTCGCCGTCTCCTGGGAAGCACATGGCCTGAAATACGGCATTCCCGCCGACGTCTTCGGTGAGCTTGCACAGGGCCATCTGGTGATCGCCAATGGCTCGCGTTCGGCTCTGCATCACTTCCAGAGCACATTTCCGCGGCTGAAGATCATCAATATCACAGCCACGCGCGAAGTGCTGGCCGAGCGCCTGATGGCGCGTGGACGCGAGAGCCGCGAAGACGTGCTGAAGCGGCTGGAGAGAAGCTCGCTGACCGTCGAGGGCAGCTATGACGTCGCCGATATCGACAATAGCGGTACGCTCGAAGAGGCGGAACGCGCCATTATTTCGGTGCTGGAAACGCTGGTCCGCAAATAAGCCCATCTCGGTGGCGGCGATGCACGGTCATTTGACCCGCCACACATCCTCATAGCCCTGATCGTCGATGATGAACCGCGTCCCCACCGGAAGATGGAGGTATCTGACGACGGCCGGCAACACATCGCTCAAATGCGCTGTGTGCACGGGCTGATAAAAATCCTCGGCGTCGGAATATTCGCCACAATAGAAAAACCAGCTGATATTGCCGCCGTCGGGCACGGCCTGCCGCACGCCATAGATCGGCATGCGGCCGAGCGTCGACAGGGCGACGGCCACCATGGCTTCCGGCTCCGTTTCCGGCTTGCCTGGTTCGGGCTCGCTTCCGCTCAGTGCGCCTCATCCCAATTATGAGCGGCGCGGGCGTCGACCTTCAGCGGCACCGCCATATCGACTGCGGGCATCGCGGCATTTTCCATGACCGAGACGATGATCGGCGTCGTGCGCTCGACATCGGCATCCTCGACTTCGAAGATCAGTTCGTCATGCACCTGTAAAAGCATGCGCACGCGATCGCCGAGCCCGGCTGCAGCTAGCGCCGGCTCCATCTTGATCATGGCGCGGCGGATGACGTCGGCGGCAGAACCCTGGATCGGCGCATTGATCGAGGCGCGCTCGTTGAAGGCGCGGACGGACGGGTTGGAAGAGCGGATTTCCGGGAAGTGGATGCGGCGACCGAAGATCGTCTCGACATAGCCCTTGTCGCGCGCGGCCTGCTTGGTGCTGTCCATATAGTCGCGGATGCCTGGGAAGCGCTCGAAATACTTCTTGATGTAATCGCTCGCTTCCGAGCGCTCGATCGAAAGCTGGTTCGCCAGACCGAAGGCGGAAATGCCGTAGATGATGCCGAAGTTGATGGCCTTGGCACGGCGGCGCACCTCGCTCGGCATGCCCTCTACCGGGACGCCGAACATTTCGGAGGCCGTCATCGCGTGAATGTCGATGCCGTCTTCGAAGGCCTGCTTGAGCTGCGGGATATTGGCGACATGCGCCAGCACGCGCAGTTCGATCTGGCTGTAGTCGGCCGAGACGAGCTTGTGGCCCGGCGTCGAAATGAAAGCCGTGCGGATCTTGCGGCCTTCCGCCGTGCGCACCGGAATATTCTGCAGGTTCGGCTCGGAGGACGACAGGCGCCCGGTCGTGGTCGAGGCCAGCGAATAGGAGGTGTGAACGCGCTTCGTCTGCGGATGGACGTAGCCCGGCAGCGCATCCGTATAGGTGGATTTCAGCTTGGTGAGCTGGCGCCAATCGACGATCTTGCGCGGCAGTTCGAAGCCGGCCGCGGCCAGATCCTCCAGCACCTGCGCCGAGGTCGACCATTGGCCGGTCTTTGTCTTGCTGCCGCCGGCCAACCCCATCTTGCCGAAGAGAATGTCGCCGAGCTGCTTCGGAGAGCCGATGTTGAAGCGCTCACCGGCCAACGTATAGATCTCATCCTCGAGCGCTGCGGCGCCCTGCGCCAGTTCGCCGGAAAGGCGAGAAAGGATCTGCCGGTCGATGGTGATGCCGCGCTCTTCCATATGGGCAAGCACAGGCACCAGAGGCCGCTCCAACCGCTCGTAGACGGCCGAAAGTTTTTCTGCCGCAAGTCGTGGTTTCAGCACCAGCCACAGGCGCAGTGTCACATCGGCATCCTCGGCGGCATAGGCCGTGGCGCGGTCGATATCGACGAGATCGAAGGTGACATTGGATTTGCCGCTGCCGGCCACGTCCTTGTAGGCGATCGGCTTGTGGCCGAGCCAGCGCTCGGAGAGGCTATCCATGCCATGCGTCGCATTGGAGCCGCCATCGAGCACATAGGAGAGCAACATCGTGTCGTCGAACGCCTTCGTCTCGATGCCGTAGCGCTTCATCAGCAGATAGTCGTATTTCAGGTTCTGCGCGATCTTGAGGATGGAGGCATCCTCCAGCAGATCCTTCAATCTCGCCAGCGCATCACGCAGCGGAATCTGATTGTCGGCCAGGCCGCCGCCGAGCAGATCGCCGACGCCGGTCTTGTGGGTGAGAGGCACATAGGCAGCACGGATCGAAGCGCCCGTCGGATCGTTGCGGTTGTCGGCGATCGCCAGCGAGAAGCCCACGATCTCGGCCTGCATGACATCGAGCGATGTCGTTTCGGTGTCGAAGGCGACGATGCCGGTTTCGCGCGCATCGGCGATCCAGCGATCGAGGGTGGCGATATCGCGAATGGTCACATATTTCGAATGATCGATCGGCGCGGTGGCAAAGCTTGCCGCACGCGCATTGGCAAGCTCCGCCGGCTCCGTCAGCCCTTCGACAGCCAAACGCGGCTTGACCGCCGGCGCCGGCACGGAAGCACCTTCAGCCGAAGCCTCGCTGCCGGCAACGAGCTCGACATTGTCGCCGACATCGAGATCCGGACCATGGGCGGTCTCGCCCAGTTCGACCTTGACGACGGCGGGTTCGATCGCCGCCGGATCGCAATCGCAGGCATCGGCCACGCGGCGCGTCAGCGAGGTGAATTCCATTGCCTTCAGGAAGCCGATCAGCTTCGGACCGTTCTGCGGCTCGAGCACCAGGGCATCGAGGTCGAGATCCAGCGGCACATCGGTCCTGAGTGTCACCAGCTGGCGGGAAATACGGGCGAGTTCGGCATTTGCGATGATGTTTTCGCGGCGCTTCTGCTGCTTGATCTCACCGGCGCGGGCAAGCAGCGTGTCGAGATCGCCGAATTCTTCCAGAAGCTGCGCCGCCGTCTTCGGGCCGATGCCGGGAATGCCAGGGACATTATCGACGGAGTCGCCGGTCATGGCCTGCAGGTCGATCATCTTGTCGGGCGGCACGCCCCATTTCTCGATGACGTCGGGAATGCCGATCTGCTTGTCCTTCATGCTGTCATACATGTGGACCATGGGCGTGACGAGTTGCATCAGGTCCTTGTCGGAGGAGATGATCGTCACATCGGAGCCGGCTGCTTCCGCCTGACGGGCATAGGTGGCAATGATGTCGTCGGCCTCGAAGCCGTCGGTCTCGATGCAGGGCAGATTGAAGGCGCGGGTCGCCTCGCGGATGAGGCCGAACTGCGGGATGAGCTCTTCCGGAGGTGCTGCACGATTAGCCTTGTATTCCGGGAAAATCTCCTTGCGGAAGGTCTTCGAGGAATAGTCGAAAATGACGGCGAAATGAGTCGGCGTCACCCCGACCGAGGTGTCGCGCGCCGAGGTCAAAAGCTTCCACAACATGTTGCAGAAACCGGAGACGGCGCCGACAGGCAATCCGTCGGACTTGCGCGTCAGCGGCGGCAGGGCGTGAAAGGCCCGGAAAATGAAACCGGAACCGTCGACGAGGAAGAGATGATCACCTTTTTTCATGGAAGCATGGATAGCGTGACGCACTTCCAACGTCCATATAAACTTCAGTTCTGCAGGCTAGAGCCCTTCCGCTTTTCTTCGAATCGCGGAAGCGCTCTGTCTTTTGTTTTTACGCAATTCCGGACGGAAAACCGCGATACACTTTTCCTAGAATTGCTTTGATGGGAGAGCCAAATCTCTCACCGAAACGTTACTAACTTTTAATCAATCTAATCTGCGCATTCCCTTGAAAAACCACATTCGGAACCACAAATCTTACTCACCGGCGATTGATACGCCGCGGGTCTGGCAACCGGCCTGTCCCCCGCCATGTCAGACTTGGACAAAGGCCTATCCCCTCTCCGGGCCTTTGTCCCCCTTTCATGAGCCGCCATGGCGCCCTCCAGGCCATGGCGGCTTTTTCATGCCGAAAAATGCAACCTATGAAGGTGAAAAAATCGACTGAAGTTGCTGATTTCAGAGGAGCTCTACCCAAATAATTGCTGATTGTCTTGACCTTGAATTATCGGCATATTTGCAATCATGGGATTTAATCGGATGGACTCCGCCGCCTACCTTGCCAGTCAGATGGCAAAGGGATTCGCTCGCTCGCTACAGCAACGCGCGGCGAAGCTTGGCTTTTCCCCCGGTCAGTTTCCAATCCTGCTGGAATTGTGGTCCGAGGACGGGCTCACGCAGAAGCAGTTGCTCGAGAGGGTCGATATCGAACAGGCGACGATGGCCAATACGCTGTCGCGCATGGAACGGGACGGACTGGTGGAGCGCCGCCCGCATCCCTCGGACAAGCGAGCGCAGCTGGTCTTCCTGACGAACAGGGCTGCAGCCATGCAGGCGGAAGCGATCGAGGCTGCCATGGCCGCGGACACGGATCTCCTCAAAGACTTTCGTCAGTTCGAGCGCGAGTTGCTGCTGGAATATATTCGGCGCGTGCTGGAGAATGCCAAGCAACTCTAGCGCAATTCCAGGGAAGAGCACGGTGGATTTCCGCCTGGGATTATGCTGCTCTCCAAAACAGCAGATGCCCTAGCCCCGCCCGACCGCCTTATCCATGGCGGGGTGAAGTTGGCTGGGGTTGACATCCGGCTTGCCGAAGAATATGCCTTGAAGCTGGGCGCAGCCTTCCTCGATGACGATGCGGCGCTGGGTTTCCGTTTCCACACCTTCCGTTACAACCGGCATGTTCAGGCTGTGCCCGAGGCCGATGATGGCGCGAACGATCGAGCGAGCTGCGGGATCATGTTCGAGGGCGCCCGTGAAGCTGCGGTCGACCTTGATCTTGTCGAAAGGGAAGGCGCGCAGATTGCTGAGCGAGGAGAAGCCGGTTCCGAAATCATCCATGACCACACGGACGCCGAGGCGATGCAGCCGCTGCAACGTCGCGATGACGGCCGTGCGTTCGCGCATCAGCGCTGCCTCGGTGATTTCCAGTTCGAGACGCTGCGGATCGAGACCGGTCTTGCGCAGGATCCGTTCGATCTGATCATAGAGGGTCGGGATCATGAATTGCAGCGGCGAGAGGTTGACGGCAACATTTGCCGGCTCGCTCCAACGGGTCGCCTCCTGGCATGCCTGCTGCAGCACCCACTCCCCGATCGCCACGATCGAGCCGCTCTCCTCGGCAATCGGAATGAAGGTTTCCGGATCGATGACACCCCGATCCGGATGCGCCCAGCGCAACAGGGCCTCATAGCCGCTGACCCCATCGCTGCCGACATCATAGATCGGCTGATATTCCAGAAAGAGCTGGCGGCGAAGGATAGCCTGGCGCAGATCGTTCTCGAGCTGGCGACGCATGCGTACGGCCTTGTCCATTTCTGCATCGAAGAAACAGGCATGGCCGCGACCGGCATGCTTGGCGCGATAAAGCGCCATATCCGCATTGGCATAAAGTTGCTCGGCGCTCGCCCCATCACGCGGATAGATGGCGATGCCGATGCTGACGCCGACGGCTGTCGGATCCCGCGCCGTATCCATCTCCATGCCGAATTCCGCGAGAATGCGCTCGGCAAGACGCGTGGCTCCCTCAGGCTGCCGCCGCTTGGGCTGGATGATGGCGAATTCGTCGCCACCGAGCCTTGCCACCGTATCGCCATCCTCGATCGTGCGCTGTAGGATGCCGGCGACCCTGCAGAGGATGCGATCTCCTTCGGCGTGACCGAAGACATCATTGATTGCCTTGAAGCGGTCGAGGTCCAGGCAAAAGATGGCGACTTCGCCGCCTTTGCGATTGACCATCTGCAGCGCCTGACGCATGCGCTGGTCGAACAGCGAGCGGTTGGGAAGATCCGTCAATATGTCATGATGCGCCAGGTGCTCGATCATCTGCTGCGCCTGGCGACGCTCGGTCAGGTCGCGCACGACAAGCACGCTGCATTCGTGACCGCGATAGGTGATGGAACGACGCACGGTTTCGACGGGGATCGCCTTGCCGTCATGACCCGACAGCGTCGTCTCCAGCGGAATGGCGGCTTCGGCATGAATATCCATGTCGATGTTCAGGAAGACCTCGGGCGCGACACCGATCACCTGCTGTGCCGACCAGCCGGAAATGGCGAAGAACCGCTCGTTCGCATCGATCACCCGGCCGTCACGGACGATGAGCAACCCTTCCAGCGACGCGTTGGCGAAACCTCGGAGGTCAGTCAAATGACGGTCGATGAAGATGGCGCCAAGAGTAATGAGGATCAGACCCATCGCGGCAGCCATGACGATGCTGGCAAGGATGCTTCGATCCATGGAGAGAGCAGCACCCGACACGCCCACTTCCGGCGTCAGCGTGACGCCGCTCATCGCGGTGAAATGGAGGGAGCAGATCGCAAGCAGCAGCAGAAGAGCGCCAGCCATAATGCGCTTGAAGCCAGGAAGGCTGCGAAACACCAGGAAAGCCAGCGAGGAGAAGACGGCACCGATGACGACTGAAGCGACGACACGCGGTATATCGAAGGAAAGTTCTGCCGAGGCTTCGATGGCCTGCATGCCTGTGAAGTGCATGGCGGCTATTCCAAAAGCCATCAGCATGCCGCCGGCCGCAAAGGAAACGCGATTATCCCATTCGAAGGCGACGGCGATGGCAAGCCATGAGCCGACGATGGCAAGAACCACCGAAAGCACGGTCAGCGAAACATCATAGGAGATCGGAAGACTGCTCTCATAGGCGAGCATGGCAATGAAATGCGTTGCCCAGATGCCGACACCGCTCGCAAAAGCCGCAGCAACAATCCAATAGCGACGCTGATGCGACTGGCATTCCTGCGCACGCGAAAAAAGAAGCATGGTGGCAAGGCTGCCGATGAGGCAGATGACTGCCGCTACAACAATAAGCCTAAAGTCATGATCGTCACGAATACATGCAATCACTGAAAACATTATGCGTCTCCAGAATACGCTTCTGGATTGAGGTTATTTCTAATAATCTAAAAAACTTGTAAACTACATACGCAACTAATCACATAAGAGCAGGCCTCGATCGAAAGACGCAAGCTACGGTAAATTTTCAATTTTAACGCCTCGAAACCCGCCGGGCTTTGGTCTATCGTCCATCCAAATCTCATGTAAGGAGTCGGATATGACCGATCTATCGCCCGTTCTCGACCGCGCCGATCAGAACCTCCCTTCCAGCCTCGACAATCTCTTCGAACTGCTGCGCATCAAGTCCATCTCGACGGACCCGGACTACAAGGCGGAATGCCGCAAGGCGGCGGAATGGCTGGTCACCTACCTGAACTCGCTCGGCTTCGAGGCCTCCGTGCGCGACACGCCCGGACATCCGATGGTGGTCGCCCATCACGACGCCGGCAGCGCCGATGCGCCGCATGTGCTGTTCTACGGTCACTATGACGTGCAGCCGGTCGATCCGATCGAGCTCTGGGAAAGCGACCCTTTCGCGCCTGAAATCAAGGATATGGGCAATGGCCGCAAGATCCTGACCGGCCGCGGCACGTCGGACGACAAGGGCCAGCTGATGACCTTCGTCGAGGCCGTTCGCGCCTATAAGGAAACCAGGGGCGCGCTGCCGGTGCGCATCACCATCCTGTTCGAAGGCGAAGAGGAATCCGGCTCGCCGTCGCTGAAGCCCTTCCTCGAAGCCAATGCCGCCGAGCTGAAGGCGGATTTTGCCCTCGTCTGCGATACCGGCATGTGGGATGGCGACACGCCGGCAATCTCGGCTGGCCTGCGCGGACTGGTGGGCGAGGAAATCGTCATCACCGCCGCCGACCGCGATTTGCATTCGGGTCTCTTCGGCGGCGCTGCCGCAAATCCGATCCACATCCTGACCGACATCCTCGCCGGCCTGCATGACGAGACAGGGCGCATCACACTTCCCGGCTTCTATGACGGCGTCGAGGAAACGCCCGCCAACATCAAGGCCTCCTGGGAGAAGCTCGGCATGACGGCCGAAAAATTCCTCGGCGAAGTCGGCCTGTCGATCCCTTCGGGCGAGAAGGGCCGTTCGGTGATGGAGCTCACCTGGGCGCGACCGACGGCAGAAGTGAACGGCATCTGGGGCGGCTATACCGGCGCCGGCTTCAAGACCGTGATTGCAGCCAAGGCATCGGCGAAGGTTTCGTTCCGTCTCGTCGGCCAGCAGAACCCGGCGGCGATCCGCGAGAGCTTCCGCGCCTATGTGCGCTCGAAGATCCCCGCCGATTGCTCGGTGGAGTTCCATGAGCATGGCGGCTCGCCGGCCATCCAGCTTTCCTACGATTCGCCGGTGCTGACCAAGGCGAAGACGGCGCTTTCCAACGAATGGCCAAAGCCCGCCCTCATCATCGGCATGGGTGGCTCGATCCCGATCGTCGGCGACTTCCAGAAAATGCTCGGCATGGAATCGCTGCTCGTCGGCTACGGCCTCTCCGACGACCGCATCCATTCGCCGAACGAGAAGTACGAGCTGCGCTCCTATCACAAAGGCATTCGCTCCTGGATTCGCATCCTCGACGCGCTCGCCAGCTAAGCAACTTCCGGGACGCGCGTTTCGCACGCGCGCCCCGCAACCGACCCCGCCTCGACGGCAAGGCATGCCGTCATCCGGACCGAGAGGTGAACCGCCGCCCTCGCGTCATTTCGCTGAGATCGACGAGATAGGACATGGGAATCTGGATCGATACCGATATGGGGTTCGATGACATCGCCGCCATCCTGGTGGTGGCGCATTCCGATCTTGTCATCGACGGCGTTTCGCTCGTCTGCGGCAACGCACCGCTTTCCCATGTTCAGGCCAATGCGGCAGGCGCCGCCGCCGTCTTCGGCTGGAGCTTTCCGATCCATACCGGCCGTGAACTGCCGGTTCTGTGCAAGTTGGAAACGGCGCAGAGCATTCTTGGCCAGACCGGCATCCCGACGACCGGCCGAAGCTTGCCGCCGGCCGATCCGCTACCCTCAAGCGAGGCCTTTACGGCGCTCTGCGACTGGCTTTCCGACGGAAACGGGCCGAAACGCATCCTGGCGCTCGGGCCGTTGACGAACATTGCTGCCCTGGCGCTGGCGCGACCGGATCTCGCCGTCGGCATCGACGAACTGACATGGATGGGCGGAGGGGTCACGTCGGGCAATCATACGGCGTCGGCGGAATTCAACGCCCTAGCTGATCCCGAGGCGCTGGCGATCGTGCTGGCGCACAACCTGCCGTTCCGCATGGTCGATCTCGATATCTGCCGCAAGGTGCTAGCCTGGCCGGAAGATGTTGCCCATATCCGCGAGATTGCCGGCGAAAAGGCGCAGCTGCTCGCGGACCTGCTCGAAGGCTACATCAACATCGCCATCAGCCGTGGCAGGCCGGCCATGGCAATCTACGATCCAACGGCCGCCGCCATCTTCGTCGAGCCGGGGATCGCCACCCTTCGGCATGCCCGGATCGATGCAGAATTGCAGGGGCAGCATACGCGGGGGCGCACCGTCGTCGAAACGCGGGCCTCGCATGGGCAATTCAATGCCCATTTCGCCGCGGAGATCGACGCCGAAAGGGCACGCCGGATCATCCTCGATGCGCTGCTGCGAGAAGCTGGTTACTGAAAAGAGCCCCCGCTGGTCATTAGATATTGACACCTCGGAGCTGTGCTCATGGGGGTGAGCAGCGGCGAGGCGCGTTAAAATTGCCTCAGCCCTCCCCCAACTCCTGCCCGACCAATGTCGTCCAGAAGGCTACGCCCGAGGCGATTGCCTCGTCGTTGAAATCATAGGCGGTATTGTGATGCAGGGCGCCGTCAACGGCGGGGCCATTGCCGAGCCAGACGTAGCAGCCGGGAACATTCTGGCCGAAAAACGCGAAATCGTCGCCGGCAGTCGATGGCGGGAAGCGGGTCTGCACGTTCTCGCCAAAAACGGTCGTCGCAGCCTTCAGCGCCCGCGCCGTGGCATCGGCATCATTGACGACGGGCGGAATGCGGCGCTCGAACTGGTAGTCGACAGCAATGTTGAACATGGCGGCCGTGCCATGCGCCAGGCGCCCGATTTCCTCTTCCAGCTGATCGCGAACCTCCGGCGTATAGGCTCGCGCCGTGCCGCCGATCTCGACCGTATCGGGTATCACATTCAGCGCCTTGGGGTCGCCCGCCTGCAAAGAGCAGGCGCTGACGACCGCCGGCTGCAGCGGATCGACGACGCGGCCGACGATGGTCTGCAGCGAAGACAGGAAAGTCGCCGCCGCCGTGATCGGGTCCTTGCCGAGATGCGGCTTGGCGCCGTGGGTTCCCGTTCCCCGGAAGGTGATACGCCAGCTATCCGATGAGGCAAGCTGCGGTCCTTCGACAACGGCCATCTCGTCGACCGCAAGACCCGGCATATTGTGAAGTCCGTAAACGGCGTCGCAGGGGAAGAGATCGAAAAGGCCTTCCTCCACCATGCGCTTGGCGCCGCCACGCCCCTCCTCGGCCGGCTGGAAGATGAAATGCACCGTGCCGGAAAAGCCGCGCGTAGCGGCAAGGTGACGGGCGGCACCGAGCAGCATCGTCGTATGGCCATCATGCCCGCAAGCGTGCATCTTGCCGGGAATGGTGGATTTGTAGGGGCGATTGCCCTTCTCCGGCATGGCAAGCGCATCCATGTCGGCACGAAGACCGATGCGACGCGTGCCGTTGCCAACCTGCAGCGTGCCGACGACACCGGTCTTGCCGAGACCGCGATGCACCGTCAGCCCGGCCTCCTCGAGCAAGGTGGCGACGATGCCGCTGGTGCGTTCCTCCTCGAAGCCGAGTTCGGGATGGGCATGAAGGTTGCGGCGAAGCGAGGTGAGGAAGGGGAGATCCTGCGCGATCTCATCGGGAAAAGACATGGGCGTTCCTTCGGCGTGGAGCACGATGATGGCGTGCCCTATCTTCCCCAAAGCTGTGCCTGCTTCAACCCAAATGGCGCTCAGGCACCGAGCTTGTTGAAGACATGTGCCTTTCCGATAACGGTCACCGAAACCATGCTGCCGATCTCGGGCAAGCCGACACCGGAGCTCTTGATGTTCAATGTCTCCGAACCATTGGCATTGGAAAGCACCACCGTCACCGTGCAGACGGCGCCGCCAAACTCGATTTCGGTCACCTTGCCGATACAGGCAGCTCCCGCACCGGTCTCATCGAAGGGGCCTAAACGCAACTGCTCGGGCCGCAGCATGATATCGGTGCGCCCCTGCCGGTTCTCGGCATCGACCAGAATCTGCCCGAGGACGCACTTAGCCGATCCCTTATCGAGATCAGCGGAGAGTACGATGGCATCGCCAAGGAAGAGCGCGGTCTCGCGATCCCTTGGGCTGAGATAGAGGGCTTGCGGCGTGCCTGCCTGTATAAGCTTGCCCTCGCGCAGGACGGCAACCTGATCAGCGAAGGACAGGGCTTCCGCCTGGTCATGCGTCACCAGAACCGCCGTGATGCCGGCAATCTGCAGCACGCGGGCGACCGCCTTGCGCATGTTTTCGCGCAAGCCGGTGTCGAGGGCGGAGAAAGGCTCATCGAGCAGCATCAGCCTCGGCTTGCGTCCGAGGGCGCGGGCCAGCGCCACGCGCTGCTGCTGGCCGCCGGAGAGCTGATGCGGGCGGCGGTCGAGCATGCCGCGATCGAGCTCGACCATGTCGATGAGGGCGTTGATGCGCTGGTCACGATCGCGCGCACCGCGCTCCATGCCGAAACCGATGTTCTCGGACACACTCAGATGCGGAAACAGGGCGCCATCCTGCGAGACGATGCCGATGCCACGCCGATGCGCCGGGACGATCGCCTCGCCGTCCGCCAGGGTCTCACCCTGCAGCACCACTTGACCGGCATCGGGGATCTCGAAGCCGGCGATGATGCGCAGCAGCGTCGTCTTGCCCGAGCCGGACGGGCCGACAATGGCGGTGCGGCTGCCGGCGGCGACCGTGAGATCGATATTGTCGAGCGCATGCACAGGGCCGTAGCGCTTGCTGATGTTCTTGATCGCCAGAAAGGTCATTGTCCGGCCGTCCGCTTGGATTGCACGTAGAGGAGAAGGGTGAGCGGCAGCGACAGGACGACCATCATGAAGGCGTAGGGTGCTGCGGAAACATAGTCGATCTCGCTGGTCAGAGACCAGAATTTCGTCGCCAGCGTTTCCGTGCCGTTGGGGGAGAGCATCAGTGTTGCCGTCAGCTCGTTGGTGATGCCGAGCGCCACGAGCGCGACGCTGGCGGCAAAGCCGGGTGCGGCAAGCCGCATGGTGATCTGCCGCACCGCCTGCGCCGGCGTGCGGCCGAGCGCCATGGCGGCGCGCTCGAGCTCAACGGGTGCCTGAGCGATACTGGCGCGCAGGCCGACCATGGCGCGCGGCAGAAACAGCAGCACATAGGCAAGCAGCAACGTCGCAAAGGTCTGGTAGAGCGGCAGGATCAGCCGGACGGTGATCGACACCAGCGCCAGGGCGACGACGACGCCCGGCAGTGAGCCGACATAATAGTGGCAGGCTTCGAGAATGCGCTGCAGCCGGCCCGGCGCGCGCACCGACAGCCATGCCATAGGGGTCGCCGCGATGGTGGCGAGGAGGCCGCCAGCGATCGCGAGAAGAATGGTCTGCAGCAAAGCGGAGCCAACCGTATCGAGGCGCCAGACGCCTGCGCCACCAAGATAAAGCCAGCGCGCCAGGGTGACGAAGGGAATGCCGAGCGTCAGTGCAGCCGTGACGATGGGCAGTGTGACAGCGGGAACGACGAACCAGCCGAGACGACGGCGATCGGTCGGGCGCGCAGCACCCGAACCGATGCGGGCATAGCGCTCGTTGCCCCGCACCAGCACCTCGATGCCGAGCAGCAGCAAGCAGCAGAAGACGAGCACACCACCGAGCATATTGGCCGCCGGACTGTTATAGGCCGACTGGAACTGATCGACGATGGCGGTCGAGAAAGTGTCGAAGCGGATCATCACGTAGAGACCGTATTCCGCCAGCAAATGCAGGCCGATCAGCAGCGAGCCGCCACAGATGGCGAGGCGCAGCTGCGGCAAGATCGCCCGGAAGAAGACGCGCCAGGGGCCAAGGCCGAGCGAGGCGGCCGCATCCTCGATCGCCGGATCGAGCCGGCGCAGGGCGGCCGCGACAGGCAGATAGAGAAAGGGGTAGTAGGCAAGCACCGAGACCAGCACGCCGCTCCAGAGCCCACGCATGCTCGGCACGAGACTGACCCAGGCATAGCTGTGCACGAACGCCGGGACGGCAAGCGGTGCCGCCGCAAGCCAGGACCAGAGGCGCGCGCCCGGAATATCGGTGCGCTCCGTCAGCCAGGCGAGCGTGACAGCCAGCAGGATGGAAAGCGGTATGGTGCAGACTTCGAGCAGGACGGTATTGACGAGCAGCTCGCCGACGCGATTGCGGAAGATCAGGGCGATGACCTCGGCCCAGCCGGTATCGATGGTGATCCAGACGATGAAGCCGAGCGGCACCAGGCTTAGAAGCGCGACGACGGAAGCAAGAGCGACGACGGAAGCATGCCGGACGCGGCTGCGGGGAGCAGCCGTCAGCGGGGGCATTCGCATGGCGGCAGGTTCGCCGGCATATGTGTTCTTCTGCAGCAAATCCGAGCTGCCTTTCACGCCCTGAAATAGGAAGGCAACCGCCGTAGACGGCGATTGCCCGATCGATCGGCCTTGAGGCCATCCGTATGCCCCTAGCAGGGCATAGGACAATGATGCAAGAGCAAAGCCCCTCCGAAAGCGCGCGCAAGGCGCTGCGGCGCGGGCTTTCTCCTTAGATGAGACCAGCTTCCGTCATCAGGTCGGTGACCTTCTTGCTGTTCAACTTTGAAGGCTCGACCTTAGGCGCCTGCAGTTCGGAGAGCGGCACCAGCTTCGAGTTGGAAGCATCGCCATTGCCGACAGCATATTCATAGGAATCGCCGTCACGCAGAACGGCCTGACCGCCCTTGCCGGTGATCCACTTCAGGAATGCCTGGGCTTCCTTCTGATGCTGGCTGGATGCCAGCACGCCGCCGCCCGAGATGCTGACGAAAGCGCCCGGATCCTGGTTCTTGAAGTAGTGCAGCGAGACGTTCTTGCTGTTTTCGCCGGTCTTGGCCTGATCGCCGAACCAGTAGTAGTGATAGATGACAGCGCCTTCGATCTCGCCGGCATTGACGGCCTTCATGGCAACACTGTTGCCCTTGTAGAAACTGGCATTTTCCTTCATGGCCTTCAGCCAGGCGCGGGTTGCATCCTCACCCTTCAGCTCAAGGAACGCGCTGACGATCGCCTGGAAGTCTGCGCCGGCGGGCGAAGCGCCCCAGCGGCCCTTCCACTTGGGATCGGCGAGATCCAGCATCGACTTCGGCAGATCGGCTTCCTTCAGCTTGGTCTTGTCATAGGCGAAAACCGTCGAACGGGCGGCAACGCCGACCCAGTTGCCATCGGCAGCCTTGAAGGTTTCCGGCACCTGGGCGAGCGTCGCGGCATCGACCGGAGCGAAGAGCTTGCTGGCATCGACCAGCGTCATGCCCGGCGAATTTTCCGTCAGATAGACGTCTGCGGGAGAGGCAGCACCTTCCTGGATGATCTGGTTGGCAAACTGCATGTCGCTACCATTGCGGATCGTGACCTTGATGCCGGTTTCCTTGGTGAAGCCATCCGCCCAGGCCTGCGTCAGCGCCTCGTGCTGGGCGTTGTAGACGACGATGCCTTCGGATTCGGCGGCGTTCGCCATCATCGGAGCAACGGCGAGGCCTGCGGCAAGCGCCAGCGCGCTGGTGAGATGAGAAAAGGAAAAAGTCATTAAGTCCTCTCGCTTGAAAGTCGCCGCCCCCGGCAGCGATGCGATAGCGTATATTTTTCCTGAGCGTTCTTTTCAAGTTTACACTCTGGTCGCTTTATCACAAAAGTTTGAGAATAGAGTCAAGATTTCGCCGCGATCTCCCCGGCGAGGTCGAGCCAGGCACGACCGGCATGCGACAGATAACCGCCGCGCCGCCAGATCCAGGCCATGTGCCATTCCATTCCCGGCTCGACAACAAGGGCGTGATGGATGCCCGGACGCTGGCGCTGTTCGGCAATCAGCCGCGGCAGGAAGCCGAGCCCGAGCCCCGCGGCGACGAGCTCGACGATGAAATTGATCTGGCTCGAGTGGGCGGCAATATCAGGGGCAAAGCCGGCGGCGCGACAGGCTTCGAGAATAATGCCGTTCAGCGCGAAACCGGTTTCGAACAGGAGGAAGGGATTGCCCTTGAGTGCCGCCAGCGGCACCTGCTCCTGCCCGGCAAGCGGATGGGATGACGGCAGGAGGACATGCATGGGCTCGCACCGTACGCTCTGCCACTCGAAGGCTTCGAGTGTGGGCAGGAGCGAGGCGCCGAGATCGACCTCGTCAGCCAGCACCATTTCCTCGAGCCGTTTTGCCCCCTGCTCCACCAGCCTGATCTCGATGCCGGGGTAGCGGTTGCGGAAGACGGCGAAGACCGGGGCGAACAGCGCATCATTGCCGATCGGCGGCAGGCCGAGACGCAAGGTGCCGCGCGTGAGGCCGCGCAGCTCGGACAATTCGGCGAGAAGGTCGTCGCGCCCCGCAAGGATCGTTATCGCCCGACGATAAACCACCTCACCGGCATCCGTCAGTGTCGTGCGGTGACCGATCCGATTGAGCAAAGGCACGCCGAGCTCGTCTTCAAGCTGGCGAACCGACTTGCTGACGGCGGATTGCGTCGTGAACACCACCTTGGCGGCTTCCGAAAAGCCGCCCTGGCGCACCACCTCGACAAAGGCTCTGAGTGTCCGAAGTTCCATAGCTATTCCATACAGGACTGGATTTCATGAAATCAATTCATTTTGCTCATGGAGCGGAAAGGCTTATTTTCAGGCCAACAGATTTCCCTCGAGTTTTTCCATGCGTATCGACCTACAGAACCATCCGACGCTGGGCCGGCTCGCCCAGATCCTGCTGCTGCTCGCTTTCTGGCAGGCAGGCGAAATCATCGTGCGCCTTGCGCATCTACCAATCCCAGGAGCCATCGCGGGCATGCTTTTGGTGCTGGCGCTGTTTGCGAGCGGCAAGGTCAAGCTGGCGAGCATGAAGCGTGGCGCAGAATGGTTTCTCGCCGAAATGCTGCTGTTCTTCGTGCCGGCGGTGCTGGCTTTGCTCGATCATGGCGAATTCATCGGCATTGTCGGGCTGAAGGTGCTTGCAGTGATCTTCGCCGGCACCGTGATCGTCATGGGCGTGACCGCCATCGCCATCGATATCGGCTACCGCCTGATGATGCGCCAGGGAGCGCCCAGACATGCCCAGCATTGAAAGCTTTGCGGCCGGCCTGTTCTGGCCGATGGCGACGGTGGGCCTCTATTACCTATCAAAGGCGCTCTATCGGCGCCGGCCATCACTCTGGCTGTCGCCGCTGGTCGCAGTGCCGGCGGTGCTGATCGCCATCGCACTCCTGCTGCATGCAAACTATCAGGACTACATGCATGACAGCCGCTGGCTGCTTGCCCTGCTCGGGCCTGCGACCGTCGCCTTTGCCGTGCCGATTTACGAACAGCGCGACCTCATCAAGCGCTATTGGCCAGTTCTATTGTTCGGCGTGACGGCCGGCAGCACGACAGCCATGGTTTCGGCCTGGGGGTTGGCCAGCCTGCTTGGCCTCGACGAGAGCCTGCGGCTCAGCCTGATGCCGCGCTCGATCAGCACGCCGTTTGCCATGGTGGTTTCAGGCGATATCGGCGGCGTACCCAACCTGACGGCCGTCTTCGTCGTCATCACCGGCCTGTTCGGCGCCGTCGTCGGCCAGACCTTGTTGCGGCTGCTGCCGCTGCGATCGGGCATGGCGCGCGGCGCGCTTTACGGCATGGGAGCGCATGGCATCGGCGTTGCCAAGGCGCATGAAATCGGCCGCGAGGAAGGGTCGATCGCCGGTCTCGTCATGGTGCTTGTGGGAATGACGAACGTACTGGCGGCGCCGCTGATTGCCTGGCTCATGCATTGAGCCAGAACGAAAAAGGCCGCGGCGCTTTCATGCCGCGGCCTTTCGATCTCAAAAGCTGACTATCAGTTGTCCCGCGTTTCCAGCGTCTTGCTGAAGAAGATCGCGACCAGCGTGCAGACGACGCCCGACAGCAGATAGAGGCTGGTATAGACGAGGCCGAACTGGCTGGAGAGGGCAAGCGCCACGAAGGGCGCAAAACCGGCACCGATCAGCCAGGACAGATCCGACACGAGGGCCGAGCCGCTATAGCGATAGTTCTGGCTGAAGCGCGACGCGCTGGCGCCGGCCGCCTGACCGAAGGAGAGGCCGAGCAGCGTGAAGCCGAGAACCACGTAGATATGGCGGCCGGTGGCCCCGCCATCAAGCAGCCAGGGAGCCACGAAGGCGAAGCAGGCGATCAGCACCGCACCGATGGCGAGCTGATTGCGGCGGCCGATCCTATCGGCGAGCATACCCGAACAGATGATGGCGAGAATGCCGCAGATCGCGCCGAGAAACTCCATCAGCAGGAACGAACCAGGGCTCTGCTCGCTGTAGAGCGTGACCCAGCCGAGCGGGAAGACCGTGACCAGATGGAAGGTCGCAAAGCTTGCGAGCGGCACGAAAGCGCCGATCAGCACGTCGCGGCCATGGACGCGCAACAGCTCCGTCATCTTCACGGGTTCAAGCTCGTGGCGTTCCAGCAGCGTGCCGAACTCCTCGGTGGCGACCAGACGCAGACGGGCAAAGAGCGCGACGACGTTGACCGCGAAGGCGCAGAAGAACGGGTAGCGCCAGCCCCAATCCAGGAAGTCAGCCGTCGTGAGGCTCGTGACGAAATAGGCGAACAGGGCGCTTGCCAGCATGAAGCCGATCGGGGCGCCGAGCTGCGGTATCATCGCATACCAGCCGCGGTGGTTCGTCGGAGCATTGAGCGCGAGAAGCGAAGCGAGACCATCCCAGGCACCGCCGAGCGCAAGACCCTGACCGATGCGGAAGAACGCGAGCAGGACGATCGCATAGGCGCCGACTTCGGAATAACCGGGCAGGAAGCTCATGGACGCCGTGGAACCGCCGAGCAGGAACAGCGCGATCGTCAGCTTGACGCCACGGCCATAGGCGCGGTCGATCGCCATGAAGATGAACGAGCCGATCGGGCGCGCAATGAAGGCAAGCGAGAAAACCAGGAAAGAAAGCAGCGTGCCATGCAGCGGATCGGCGAAGGGGAAGATCAACTTCGGGAAGACCAGAACGGATGCGATGGCATAGACGAAGAAATCGAAGAATTCGGACGTGCGACCGATGATCACGCCGATGGCAATATTGCCGGGGGCTACGGAGCCGCCTGCATGCATGCTGCGGGCATCGCTCTCCAGAGTAGAAGATTTGGGGTTCAGTGATTCATGCGTAACGCTGACCATGCGCGGGAGCCTCCCTCTCCGAGCACGAATTCCTCCACGAATTCGTGCATAATGAAAATGTCGATCAAACGTGCGAACATATCAAGTATCGAGCATGAAATAATTCGCAAATTAGCGATCAAATCGGGTCATTTCCGTCTTTGACGCCACATTTCAGATCAGACAGGAACCGCCGCCGATAGCCATTTGTTCCGATCCAGGTATATTGGCGGCGATAAAAGCGAATGGCCTCGTGGAAAACCTTCTGGATTTCTGAGGGTTTTCCCGATACGTGGGACAGCATTCCATACCGCAATGCACTCAAGCTTGCTGCGGTGCGACGAAACACCTCATATCGTTCATGACCGCCGTCCTTTAGTCGCGGTAGGGTCGAAACAAAAAGAGCTTTAAGACGTGCCAAGACTATCGAAGATTTTCAGCCGTTTATCCGTCATCCCGTTGTTTTTGCTGCTGTCAGGTTGCAATCTGGTGGTGATGGCTCCCTCCGGCGATATCGCCATGCAGCAACGGGACCTCATCATCGTCTCGGTCGTGCTGATGCTGATCATCATCATCCCGGTGATCTTCCTGACGCTGTTCTTCGCCTGGAAATACCGCCAGTCGAACAAAGAGGCGACCTACGAGCCGGAGTGGCATCATTCGACGCGTCTGGAGCTGGTCATCTGGTCCGCTCCGCTTGCCATCATCATCGCGCTCGGCGCGGTGACCTGGATCAGCACCCATCAGCTCGACCCCTACCGGCCGCTCGACCGCATCGCCGCAGACAAGCCGCTCGCCGCTGACGTGAAGCCGCTGACGGTGGAAGTGGTCGCACTCGACTGGAAATGGCTCTTCTTCTATCCGGAATACGGCGTCGCTACCGTCAACGAGATGGCCGCTCCGGTCGACCGCCCGATCAACTTCAAGATCACGTCCTCCTCGGTGATGAACTCCTTCTTCATCCCCGCACTGGCCGGCCAGATCTACGCGATGCCGGGCATGGAGACGAAGCTGCACGCCGTCATCAACCATCCCGGCGAATTCCAGGGCCTGTCGGCCAATTATAGCGGCGCCGGCTTCTCGAACATGCGCTTCAAGTTCCACGGTTTGGATCAGGCCGGTTTCGATCAATGGGTCCAGAAGGCGAAGAGCCAGGGCACCGCGCTCGGCCGCCAGGAATACCTGGCACTTGCCAAGCCGAGCGAACGCAATCCCGTGCAGTATTTCAATGCCGTCGACGACGGGCTCTACAACGCCATCCTCAACATGTGCGCCGATCCGAGCAAGATGTGCATGAGCGAGATGATGCATATCGATGCCAAGGGCGGCGGCGGCAAGGAAAGCCACGAAAACCGCGAACGCCTGATCTATGACAACCGCGATGGCGCCGGAGCCGAGGTCACGCCGATCAAGGCCGATGGCGGCGCCGCCCAAACCATGCAGCATGGAGACAACTCGATGCAGGGCATGGATATGGGCAACGGCTCTTCTTCCGATTCGTCGACCGGTTCGGCGCAGCATCAGGGTCACTGATCCGGTGCGCTCAATAACAAGACATTCATAAGGGACAGAGGCAATCCATGTTTTCCAACCCGGACCTCTATAAATTCATCTTCGGTCGGCTGACGCTCGACTCGATCCCGTATCACGAGCCGATCCTCGTCGTGACCTTCCTCGGTGTCGCGGTCGGCGGTATCGCCCTTCTCGGCCTGCTGACCTACTTCCGCCTGTGGGGCTACCTCTGGAAGGAATGGTTCACCAGCATCGATCACAAGAAGATCGGCATCATGTATGTCGTGCTGGCGCTGATCATGCTGCTGCGCGGCTTCTCCGACGCATTGCTGATGCGCCTGCAGCAGGCGATCGCCTTCAACGGCTCCGAGGGCTACCTGCCGCCGCATCACTACGACCAGATCTTCACCGCCCATGGCGTCATCATGATCTTCTTCGTGGCGATGCCCTTCGTCACCGGCCTGATGAACCTCGTCGTGCCGTTGCAGATCGGCGCGCGCGACGTCTCCTTCCCCTTCCTTAACAACTTCTCGTTCTGGATGACGACGGCCGGCGCGATCGTCATCATGATCTCGCTGTTCATCGGCGAGTTCGCCAAGACCGGCTGGCTGGCCTACCCGCCGCTTTCCGGCATCGCCTACAGTCCCGACGTCGGCGTCGATTATTACATCTGGGGCCTGCAGGTCGCGGGTATCGGAACGACGCTTTCGGGCATCAACCTGATCGCCACGATCGTCAAGATGCGCGCGCCGGGCATGACCTTCATGAAGATGCCCGTCTTCACCTGGACGTCGCTCTGCACCAACATCCTGATCGTTGCCAGCTTCCCGATCCTGACCGCCACGCTCGCTCTGCTGACCCTCGACCGCTATGCCGGCACGAACTTCTTCACGAACGACCTCGGCGGCAATCCGATGATGTATGTCAACCTCATCTGGATCTGGGGTCACCCGGAAGTCTATATCCTGATCCTGCCGGCCTTTGGCGTCTTCTCGGAAGTCGTCGCCACCTTCTGCGGCAAGCGCCTCTTCGGCTATGCCTCGATGGTTTACGCCACCTGCGTGATCATGATCCTCTCCTACCTCGTCTGGCTGCACCACTTCTTCACCATGGGCTCGGGCGCCAGCGTCAACTCCTTCTTCGGCATCACGACGATGATCATTTCGATCCCGACGGGTGCGAAGCTCTTCAACTGGCTGTTCACGATGTATCACGGCCGCATCCGCTACGAGCCGCCGATGCTGTGGACCGTCGGCTTCATGGTGACCTTCACCATCGGCGGCATGACCGGCGTCATGCTTGCAGTTCCGCCGGCCGACTTCGTGCTGCACAACTCGCTGTTCCTGATCGCCCACTTCCATAACGTGATCATCGGCGGCGTGCTCTTCGGCATGTTCGCAGGCGTCAACTACTGGTTCCCGAAGGCCTTCGGCTTCAAGCTCGATCCTTTCTGGGGCAAGATGAGCTTCTGGTTCTGGCAGATCGGCTTCTGGTTCGCCTTCATGCCGCTCTACATCCTCGGCCTGATGGGCGTCACCCGCCGCGTCAGCCAGTTCGACGATCCGTCGCTGCAGATCTGGTTCATCATCGCGGCCTTCGGCGCCGGCCTCATCGCCATCGGCATCGCCTGCTTCCTGATCCAGCTCGCCGTCAGCTTCATGAAGCGCGAAGAGCTTCGCGATCATACGGGCGATCCCTGGGGCGGCCGCACGCTGGAATGGTCCACCTCGTCGCCGCCGCCGGCCTACAACTTCGCCTTCACGCCGATCGTCTACGATCATGACGCGTGGTGGGACATGAAGAACCGCGGCTACGTCCGGCCGACCGAAGGCTTCATCCCGATCCACATGCCGAAGAACACCGGCACAGGCATCATCCTCGGCGTTCTCTCCATCGGCTTCGCATTCGGCATGATCTGGTACATGTGGTGGCTCGCCGCCATCACCTTCGTCGCGATGATCGTCATAACGATCGGCCATACCTTCAACTACAAGCGCGACTACCACATCCCCGCCGACGAGGTCGTTAAGACCGAGAACGAGCGTACGAAGCAGCTCGCAGGACAGGTGTAAGACTTATGACCACCCAAACCGCACACGCTCCCAAGGATGGCGAAACGCCCGCCTTCTACATGACGGAAGAGCATCATCCGGAAGGCAGCACCATGCTGGGCTTCTGGATCTACATCATGAGCGACTGCCTGATCTTCGCAGTCCTCTTCGCGACCTTCGCCGTACTCGGCCATAGCTATGCGGCCGGCCCGTCGCCGGCCGACCTCTTCGAGCTGCCGCTCGTCGCCCTCAACACGGCGATGCTGCTCTTCTCCTCCATCACCTATGGCTTCGCCATGCTGGCGATGGAGAAGAACAACAAGTCGGGCACGCTGATGTGGCTGACGATCACCGGTATCTTCGGTGCTCTCTTCATCTTCTTCGAACTCTATGAGTTCTACCACCTGATCCTCGACGGCGCCGGTCCGCAGCGCAGCGCCTTCCTGTCCGCCTTCTTCACGCTGGTCGGCACGCACGGTCTGCACGTCACCACCGGTATCGTCTGGCTGATCACGCTGATGGTGCAGGTCGGCCGCTACGGCCTGATCACGGAAAACAAGCGCCGCCTGATGTGCCTTTCGATGTTCTGGCATTTCCTCGACGTCGTCTGGATCGGCGTGTTTTCCCTCGTCTACCTCATGGGAGTTCTCGGATGAGCTCGAACGCAAACCATTCGCATCATTCCGGCGACGCCCACGGCCACGATCACCATGGCGGCCACGAGGCTGCACACGGCACCTTCAAGAGCTACATGACGGGGTTCGTCCTCTCCGTCATCCTGACCGCCATTCCCTTCTGGCTGGTCATGGCCAAGGTGATCCCCGATCCGGCCGTCACCGGGGCGATCGTCATGATCCTCGGTGCGATCCAGATCGTCGTGCACATGATCTACTTCCTGCACATGAACACCCGCTCGGAAGGCGGTTGGAACATGATGGCGCTGATCTTCACCATCGTGATCGTCATCATCGCGCTGTCCGGCTCGCTCTGGGTCATGCATCACCTCAACGCGAACATGATGCCCATGTCGCCGGAGATGATGCGCAACATGCCTTAAGACTGAGCGGCGGGCCTTCAGGCGAAGGCCCGCCCTCTTACCGGCGCAAACATTCCGCCGGATGCTGCGCAGCGCATGTCTGAGAATGCCAGGAGCCGCAGCCCAAGATTCCCGACGACGCGTGATCTTCAGCGAAGAGAATTGAACCTCCCGAAATCATGCGGCAGCGCCTCCCCGGAGACCAGCGCCATGACCGACATTTCCTCGACTACATCGCAGAGCCGGCCGCGCTCGACGCTTACCCTTGTCATCTGGGTGTTGCTGCTTCTGCTTCTGACAGCCCTCCTCATCGGGCTCGGCACCTGGCAGGTGAAGCGGCTGCACTGGAAGCTGGATCTGATCGCCAGGGTCGATGCCCGCGTCCACGCACCAGCGATTCTGGCTCCCGGTGCCGCGCGGTGGGCCGATATCACGGCAGAAAACTCGGAATACAAGCATGTGCAGGCGAGCGGGACTTTCCTCAACGATAGGCAAGCGCAGGTCTATGCCTCGACCGCGCTCGGCGCGGGCTACTGGGTGCTGACGCCACTGAAGCTTGCAGACGGCACGATCATCATCGTCAATCGCGGCTTCGTGCCGACCGAAAAGCGCAATCCGTCGACGCGTGCCGAAGGCGAGATTGCTGGCGAAACCTCCGTGACCGGCCTGCTCAGGATCAACGAGCCCAAAGGCACGCTGCTGCGTTCGAACGTGCCGGCGGACGAGCGCTGGTATTCGCGCGACGTGACGGCGATTGCGGAAGCCCGCGGACTGCAGAACGTGGCGCCCTACTTCATCGATGCCGACGATACGAAAAATCCGGGCGGACTGCCGGTGGGAGGGCTGACACAGATCACCTTCCACAACAGCCATCTCGTCTATGCCATCACCTGGTATGGACTGGCCGCGATGACGTTCGGCATGGCTGGATATCTCGTCTACTCCGAACGGCGGCGGACCAAAGCGGCCCGCTGATCACCACCCTTTGCTTTCACGCAATTTCCGACGCGAAACCGCACTTTTGCGGAAACTGCTCTGAGGTCTATGGGAATTCATCTTGAATTGATGACGGCTGCGGCGAGATGGATGATGGCACCACTTAGGCCGTGTGGACGGGAATGTTATGATCGAAGTTGGATTCGACGATGGTTTGAACAAAAGATGAAGCTGCTGAAGCAGCGGTTTTGAGGTAGCGCTCCTCACGATAGATAGTGTCAAGTAACAGCCTGGAAATATTCAAAATAATGGACTGGTTCCCTATAGTCTTCATTACGTTCAAGGTTCTCGTGTTAGGCACGGGCATGTTCTTCGCCATCAAGTGGCATCATGATCAAGCGAAGAAGAAATAACGAACCGTAAGCGCCCGCCGAACACACCCTGGATGCTTCAAGATTAAGGTCTGTGGGGATTCATCTCGAATTGATGACGGCTGCGGCGAGATGGATGAAAGCTCGCGATCCAGAGGCAATGGCTTTGAAAAGCGATGTCCTGGCAAAAGCTCGAACCGCACCAAATTGCCGAATGCATCGGCCAGCGCCAGGATTTTAGACGTCATTCCACCTTTCGAGCGACCTATGGCCCGGCTCCGAGTCCCCCTTTGAGCCCTGTCCATGGCGGTGGACATTGACGATGATCGCATCGTCCATTGCATATTCGAGGTCTGGCTCATCCGAGCAGGCTTCAAAAAGCTTTGCAAATACATCTCCACGACGCCAATCGCTGAAGCGACGGGATGCAATGCTCCAGTTTCCAAAATGCTCTGGGAAATCACGCCGGGGGAGCAAGAACGCACTATCCAAAGAACAGTCTCTATAAAAAGTCGGTTGTCACTGCAGCTGCGTCCGGGATCGGTTGGTTTGCGCAGACAATACGGCGCCATCTTCGCCCATTGGGCGTCAGTCAGAATAAAACGGTCCATCAAAGGCTTGAATCACATCAAGCAAATGTTGTGGAATTCTCACAGACCTTAGATCGTCATCTTTGGGAAGCGAAGCTGCCAGCGCCGGCCGTCGCTCGTCATTTCAACAATCCCGAACGGCTCGATATCGACCGCCCAGAATGCCGCAGGCGGCGACTGCAGGGCCTGCAGAACGGCGGCGCGAATGACGCTCGCATGGGTGATGACGACGATATGGCCAGTATCCTCGATATGGTTTCCCATCCATTCGCCGACACGCTTCATGACCGACGAGAGGGCTTCGCCGCCATGCGGCGCGACCGACGTATCCGTCATCCATAGCGCCAGAGAATCCGCGTCCCTCTCATGCAACTCGGCAAGGGATTGCCCTCGCCAGTCGCCATAATCGCATTCCCGCAAACCGACATCCGGGATAGCGTCGAGACCCAGGACCGTGGCTGTCTGGCGCGCGCGCAGGGCCGGGCTTGTCCAGACGCGATCGATCGCCCCGAGCCCGAAGGACAGTGATTGAGCCTGCTGCGCTGCCTTCACCTCCAATGGTTCATCATCTGGAAAGCAGCCGTTTCGATTGGCTTGCGTCGCCCCATGGCAAATCCAGCTCAAACGCGTTTTCATGCGACTTCCCAACTCCATCCCCTGCCGCGCTCTTGTCGCGATTTCACATCGCAGTGGCGCTTGATTGACAACCATCTTTACAAATAGATATAAACTTGCACTTGCGGGTGCGGAAGCCGGTGGAATTCCGGCGCGGTCGCGCCACTGTAATCGAAGGCGGACCGGTTCCGCCCCTCGAGAGCCAGACCCTTCCCGCAAGAACCCTTCCGCAAATGGAACGCGCTTTTCTTCAAGAGGGAAATACAATGTCCGACACCACTTTCGCCCCAACCGCAATTCCGCAGCCGATTCCGCTCGGTCAAATCCTGCCCTGGGCCATTTTTGCCGGCCTGCTGATGCTGCTCGCGATCTATTTCGTCGGCGCTGAGGAAGGCGCGACCTCGCTCATCTCGGGCATGTATGTGCACGAGTTCGTGCATGATGCCCGTCATCTTCTCGGCTTCCCCTGCCACTAAGGGGTCAAGCACATGGTTGGACGTCTTTTGCTCCGCGGCATGATCGTCGGGGCCCTTGCCGGTATTCTCGTTTTTGCTTTCGCCCACATCTTCGGCGAACCGCTGGTCGACTGGGCCATCGGCTTTGAAGAAAAAGCCGCACAGGCGGCTGGCGAGGCGCCGGAGCCGGAAATCGTCAGCCGCGCCACACAGGCGGGCATCGGCCTCTTCACCGGCAGCGTGATCTTCTCGACCGCAATAGGCGGATTGTTCGCGCTGGTCTTTTCCTTCGTCTACGGTCGCGTCAGCCCTCTCGGCGCGCGCGGCACGGCAGCCCTGCTCGCCATCGCCGCTTTCGTGACGATTTCTCTCGTACCCGACATCAAGTATCCGGCGAACCCGCCGGCCGTCGGCAATCCGGAGACGATCGGTGCGAGAACGGAACTGTTCTTCATCATGGTCGTTGCCTCCGTCGCCGGCATGATCGTCGCCGTTGGCTTCGGTCGCCGGCTGGCGGCGCGATATGGTTCCTGGAACGGTGCGCTCATTGCCGGAATCGGCTACCTCATCTTCATCGCGCTGATCCAATATCTGCTTCCTTCGATCAACGAAGTGCCTGAGCAATTCTCCGCTGTCGTGCTCTGGCGCTTCCGCGTCACATCGCTCGGCATGCACGCCATCCTCTGGACGACGCTTGGCCTTGCCTTCGGAGCCTGGGCGGAACGCCAGCTGCCGCAGACACGCTACGGCAGTGCGACCCTGCGCCGGGCTTAGCATGATAAATAGCTCGCTTCCCGCGCATGGCAACATGCGCGGGAGATACCCGCATCCAAGCGGCGTCCTGCTTGCAATCTTCTGTCTTATGCTGTCGGGCTGGCCGGCTTCGGTTGCCGCGCATGGCGGCGGGTCCTCCGGAAGCCAGGCTGGCATTCCAATACCAAGCCTTACCCATGGCGAAATGGCTGTGATCGCTCCCTTTTACGGGCGGATCATCTCGCTTGCCGAGAGCACATCGGATACCGACGAAACCTTCCGCCGCCTCATGAACTTCGCGCAGATCCAACATGCCTATTGCCTCTGGGGCCTGATGCCGGACAGCGTCAGCAACGAGGAAAGCCCGTTCAACGAATGCTCGCACGCCTATCTTGCGGCAGCGAAGGCGGTGCTTCTGCGGATGCGAGTAATGAAGGTGGAAAAAGTACCGGTCGACGACCTCGTCTCCGATATCGACGCGACGCTCGCGCGCAACAATCTCGCGCTCATCCTGTGCAAATTCAGCGGCGAAAGCTTCAATACGGCGGATCTCATCCGGCCGAAACTTGCCGAGATCGCGCTTCATGTGAAAAGCCTTGCCGCGATTTTATCGACCGGCTTGCTCGCTCTTGCGGGACTATGGCTCGGAGCGCGCGCGTTACGGCCCCAAACTCAGCCTTAAGCAAAACACCGCCGCAAGATGCGGCGGTGTTTCTGATCCTACCAGTCGCGCGGACGATCGCGCCAGCGGCGGTCGCCCCAACCGTCACGGTGATGGCGATAGCCCCCGTGCCAGCCCCATGGCGGCGGCGGTGGCGGCCTGTAGTAGCCCCAGCGCCGCGGCGGCGGGCCCCAGCGATTCGGGCGGCATTCACCCCAACGCGTCAGGTGCCAGCCACGACCGCAGGCATAGTCAACTTTCACGATCGGCGCCGAGGCCGCTGTCCCAACGGCTGGGATAGGCATTGCCTCTGCCGAAGATACGATCAAGCCGCCGAACAAGGCAGCGATGGCAATCACGGAAGATCTCATTTTGATGGCCCTCTATCCAAGTCCCTTACATGCGAGATTTAACCCCCGAAGGTATGAACGCGGGCTGAACCGAAAAAGGCCTTTTGGCGGCGAAATCAAGATCAGCGCAAACGCCTGCCCACAGCTGAAAAAGCGTACTATTGCCGGTATTTGCCGCCGGCCGCAACCTACTCGCGCGTCACGAGAGTTTCATGAAGGAAGCTTACACCAACGATATCAATTGCCATAAAGGAGTTTGGGATGGTCGACCTCGCTTCAAACACTTCGGAGGGTGGCAATGCCAACCATCCAATTCACGGAGCCGGTAGTTCGGCAAAATGGTTTCTACCGATCTTCGGCGTCATTGTGCTGGCCGGTCTCGCCTATGTCGGCTACGCCCTCGGCAGCGACCTCGCCGAAGCCGCCGCTGTTCCGTGGATCCTGCTCGGCCTGGCACTCCTGATCGCGCTTGGCTTCGAATTCGTCAACGGTTTCCATGACACGGCCAATGCCGTGGCAACCGTCATCTATACGCGCTCGCTGCCAGCGGAATTCGCTGTCATCTGGTCGGGCTTCTTCAACTTCCTCGGTGTTCTCACGTCTTCGGGCGCCGTCGCTTTCGGCATTCTGGCACTGCTGCCGGTGGAGCTGATCCTGCAGGTCGGCTCCGGCTCCGGTCTTGCGATGGTCTTCGCCCTTTTGACGGCGGCCATCATCTGGAACCTCGGCACCTGGTATCTCGGCCTACCGGCCTCGAGTTCGCACACGCTCGTCGGCTCCATCATCGGTGTCGGTCTTGCCAATCAGTTCCTCGCCCCTGCCGGCTCCGCCACCAGCGGTGTCGACTGGTCGCAGGCAAGCAGCGTCGGCATGTCTCTGCTCCTGTCGCCGATCATCGGTTTCGCCATGGCCGCTGTGCTGCTGCTGGTTTCCAAGGTGCTGATCCGCAACAAGGAACTCTATGAAGCACCGAAGGGCAATGCGCCGCCGCCGGCCTGGATCCGCGGCCTGCTGATCTTCACCTGCACCGGCGTCAGCTTCGCCCACGGTTCGAACGATGGTCAGAAGGGCATGGGTCTGATCATGCTCATCCTCATCGGCCTCGTGCCGACGGCCTTCGCGCTCAACCGCACGCCTGACATCAACTATCTCGAAGCCTACAAGACCGCCTCGGCGCAGGTCGAAACGGTGCTCGGCAAATATGTGAAGCCGGGCGTTGCCACGCCGGCCGATCCGAAGGCTGCCGTCAGCGATGCCGTGAAGACCAAGACCTGGACCGACGCGACAACGCCGGCATTGCAGGCCTATATCCACGCCACCAGCGCCGAGATATCGGCCTATCCCAGCGTCGAGAAGTTGCCGAACGGGCTCGTCGGCAACGTTCGCAACGACATCTACCTGATCGGTGAATCGCTGAAGCTGATCGACAAGCAGAAGCTGCTGCCGATGAGCGCCGACGACCTGAAGGCCGTCACGAACTATCACGCCGCCGTCGATCACGCGACCAAGTTCATCCCGCTCTGGGTGAAGGTCGCCGTCGCATTGGCGCTCGGCCTCGGCACCATGGTCGGCTGGAAGCGCATCGTCGTCACAGTCGGCGAAAAGATCGGCAAAACGCATCTGACCTATGGCCAGGGTGCCGCCGCCGAAGTCGTCGCCATGCTGACGATCGGCGCTGCCGATCATCTCGGCCTGCCGGTCTCGACAACGCACGTCCTGTCCTCCGGCGTCGCCGGCACCATGGCGGCAAATGGTTCCGGCCTGCAATGGTCGACCGTGCGGAACATGCTGATGGCGTGGATACTGACGCTGCCGGCTTCGATCGCACTGGCCTTCGTGCTGTTCGTCGTGCTGCGTCAGGTCTTCTGATCGTCGCCGATAGCGACTTCGGACATTCTCGATAAGACAATGGCGCCCCTTGCCGGGCGCCATTTCATTTAGAGCATTCCGCCGGCAGACATGGCCCCGCGGCAAGCGTCGCAAAACACATGGAAACCGCTCGCGAATATCCGCCCGAATTCCCGCGGAGTGTCGAAGCCATGCCCGTCAGGAACGCGGGAGGCGCCTGTTTCCGAATTGCGTCAGCCGACGCCTTCCCTTTTGTTGCCATTCGCACCGAGGCCGGAAATCTTGGCAAGCTCCGAACGACGGTTGGCGTAATTCTGTGCAACCATCGGATAGTTGGGAGCAAGGCCCCATTTCTGTCTGTACTCCTCGGGCGTCATGCCATAATGCACACGCAAATGGCGCTTCAGCGTCTTGAAGCGTTTGCCGTCTTCGAGGCAGACGATGTAGTCGTTTGTCACCGATTTCTTCAAATCCACAGCCGGCACCAGATTGCTTCGATCGACGATCGAAGCCGACCCATTCAATGCTTGCAGCGCCTCGTGAATATCCTTGATAAGCCTGGGGAGGCTGTGAACAGGGATGGCATTGTGGCTGACATAGGCCGAAACGATCTTCACGCAGCCGTCGAACAAGGAGGGCATCTTCTGGGGTACGGGGTCTTTTCTCTCGCTGAAAGAATCCATGATCTTTTCCCGGATCTCATTTGGTTCCTCGTGCGCCGCCCCGCTCGAATTGCATCATGCGCGATACCCGCAGCCGGGCAGCGCGCCGTTTCGATTTGCGCCCTGTTCCAGGAGCGCGATCCCGGTTTGGTAACCGGGGCACAATGCGTCCGCATGAAATGCGTGCGCAATCACAGCCGGTAGCTTTTCGCTCCGTATCCCGTATCCGCAGCGGTCTGCGGCAGTTCGCCGGCGGAGTCCGAGAAATAGACCGCCAGCTTGTTGCAAAGAGTGACGAGCGGCATGTCGAGCATGAACGCCGTGTGAGTGGGATCTCCGCCGCAATGATGCAGCGTCTGGAGAATAAGCTTGCGCTCGACATCCTCCATCGTCTGGCCGACAAGGCTGCTGACGGCCGTCTCGACCGCTCCCTGCAGCAAACGGCCATCGCCGAGATGAAGGGTGATCTCCTCAATCAATCGATTTTCGCTCGCGGTCACGATGACGACGTCATCGGCGTGACCGCCGAGCTCGCACAGGACATAGAGGCCGGTCTCGGCATCTATGGTGACGCGGCCAATGGCCTCAGCCGCCCGATCGGAAATAAGAACATGCGGGTCAGCTCCGCCGACGAATGTGGCGGACAGCTCGCCGCTCCCGGAGAAGACGATGTGAAGCCGGCTCACAAAAGCACACAGCAATGTCTTCGTCTTCAGCTCGCTCGCCGCCCGGGCCGCCGAGATCTGATAGGCCGATGCAAAAGCCGGCTGCTTCATCATGACATCACCTGCGAGGCCCTGATGGCAGGCTTCAGCGAAGGACCGGCAGACATACGCCATGCACAACGATTGAAGATTGCGATCATGTCCGGCGGGAAAACAGCAGGAACGGTCATTCCACCCCCCGCAAGACGGCTTTCCGCTTGTAGCGCCGGAGCTGCGCCAGGGAAACCGGCTTCGACAGCAGGAAGCCCTGCACATGCGTTGCGCCGGCTTCCCGCGCCACATCGAGCTGAGAGCTGGTTTCGATACCCTCGACGACGACAAAGGGAGCAAAGCAGGCGGCAAAGCCGACAAGATGAGAAAGGCTGTCGCTCCCGTCGCGGCCTCGCCTGTTGTCCCACACGAAGGCTGCATCGATCTTGATGATATCGGCTGGCACCTGCAACAGCGATGCCGGCGTGGCAAAACCCGACCCGAAATCATCAATGGCGATACGACAGCCGAGATCACGGATCATCTTCATGCGCTCGATGGATGCGCCAACTACGGGATAGCTTTCGGTGACCTCGATGATGAGGCGCGAAGCAAGCTCCGGGCGGCGGCTAATTCGACCGAACACATCGGCAAACCGATCGGAGTGCGACAGGCTGGTGGCGGAAAGGTTGAAGCCGAGAACCAACGCCTTGTCCGCGGCCAGATCGGACAGCACCATATCCAGAATACGCAGATCGAGATCGAACCAGCGATCCTGCCGCTCGAGGAGTGAGACGAAGGTGCCGGCCGTGTGCACGGTGCCGTCCGAGTCCGTTACGCGCGCCAGGCTTTCCGCGTAGAACACCTTGCCGACATTTCCGGCATCATGAATCCATTGCGCCGCAAAACCCAGGCCACCCTCGGCGATCGCCTTCAAGATGAGGGCTCCATGCCCCTCCTCCTCGCGGCTTGCACTACCGTTCATCGGACTTCCCTTTCGGGGCGACACGGCGATCGAGGAACATCCAGGAGTAGGAAACAGCGGGTGATAAACGGCGCGCCTCGCTCCGAAACATCGGATTCCGGTGTCTATAATCCACCTCTTCCATCTTCCAGACACCCTCAAACCTCAATCATTGAGGCCCCCTTCATCGAGCTGGAAATATTGCACCGAAGACCATAGTCAACCCGGCGCGGACATGCCTACGAGATAGTTATTTAATAATTGCTAATACACTAATTAACTAGCGCTGCAAAAGTCAATCTCCGTGCAGCCTTCTCCCATACAACTAAACTAAAATATTAATGCTCTTCAACAATTATTCACCATTTGCCGCGTGGACCACCAGCCATTTTGCCGCGCCGCCTGCAGAGCCAGATCCAGAGGCGGTAGATCCTGATGCCACAATCTTTCCCACTCCAGACTCATGATGCCGGCATAACCATCGGCATCGAGCGCTGAACGCAGTGTCGCCATCGGGAACTCGCCGGTACCGGGCAGTACATAACTATAGGGCAGTCTCGGCCCCGGCCTGGAAACGCTGTCCTTGATGTGGAGATGTTGCGTGTTGCGCCGAACCTGTTTCCAGGTTTCGACGGGATCTTGCCCGCCCTTGCGCCAAGTGTGATGCGTATCCCAGATAAGCGCGCAATCGGGCGCTATTTCAAGGAAGCGCGGAATAGCGTCCGGCAACGCAAGGAAATCATGTGTCTCGATGACCATAGCGGCATGAAAGCCTTCCCGTTCTGCAGTTTCACGCCACCATTGCAGCGTCGCCAGCGCCTCGGCCAGCTCGTCCTTGTCGCCGGTTTCACCGCCGTCGAAAACCCTGAGCGAACGAACGCCGGCGGCCTCTGCCCATGGAAGATAGCGCAGGAACTCTTCCTTTGCCTGCATAGTCGCGCCGACAAGACGCAGCGAAGTATTGAAAGCGCAGACGCTTACGGCAGAAGCTTCCAGCACTTTGGCCAGGCCGGACGGAGAACCGAACCTTTCGGTGAAATAGGCAACCAGATCGACAGTGCCGCCAAGGGCGCGGATTTCAATGGCGTCGATGCCATGCTTCGCGGCCAATCCGAGGGCTTCGTTCAATTCGAATTCCGCACATCCCAGTGTGGAAAATGCCGACATTATCCGCGGCCTGTCACTATCAACTGCAGTCACCAGAGCCTCCTCCGCCCGGTTGCCGCCCACCAATGTGCGGATGAATACGCTTCACCCTTCCACAGTCTGCGGTTCGACATAAGTAACCAAACGGATAATTAATGAGCTAGCTTCGGCCGTCAAGCTCGGATCGCAATCCACCCCATAGGACAGCTCACCAACGTTCGACGACACAGGGGTGGATATTCAGAATAAGGAAGAGGGATATCTCTACCAGACGACCGGATGGGTTTCACCGGTCGCGACATTGACGAAACCTTCCGGCGCTCTTTCGGAGGGAGCGACCAGAACCCAGCGCCAGGGCGCGCAGGTGAGCGTCGCGAAGGAAAGCCGTTCGGGAAAGCCCGGCCACCAGCGCGGCGAGAAGGTCGGTTCATACATCCAGTCGATCTCGGCGCCAGCCTTATACAGCGCCTGCATCTGCGTATCCAGCTCTTCGGCCGAGCGCGCCGTCATCAGGCCGCCGACTTCATAACGGACACGGGCGACGACCTTGCCGCCCGAGACCAGCACCCAGCCGCCCTGCTGCTCCTTCAGGGCATTGGCGACCATGGCCATCGCTTCGTCGGAGGAACCGACGACCCAGATATTGTGCTTGTCATGCCCGAGCGTAGCGCCGAGGGCGGTATCCGGCGTGCGCGGCCCGGTGCCGAGCCAGAACATGCGGGCGACCTTGGCCTCGCCCGAAAAGCGATCGACGATCGCGAATTTCGTGACGTTGCGATCATGATCGCGCTGGACTGCACCATCGCGAACAGGCAGATTCATGGTGATGAAATCATCGGCCCAATGGAAGGGACGCAACAACGCCGCCTTGGCCGTGGCGGCATCCGACGGGGCGGCGATGCGAAAATCTTCCGCGCGGACGACGCGATCGATGCGAACCGTCTGCGTCGCCCACGCCGGCCAGTCGATCTCGGGGCGAATGCCGATGAAGGTCTTGTCCTCCGATGCCGGCCGGCCGTCAGCCCAGACCTTGGCGATCGACAGCGCTTTCACGTCATCCAGCAGCACGATATCGGCGAAGCGGCCGGGCGCAATCGAGCCGACCCAGGGGGTCAGCCGCATATGGCGGGCGGGATTGATCGTCACGCATTGAATGGCGATCTCCGGCGCCAGCCCATTCTCGATCGCAAGGCGGACATTATGATCCGTAGCACCCATCTTCAGCGTATCGCTGGCGCTGCGATCATCGGTGACAAAGGCGATCTGCGACCAGTCGGACAGGCCCTTGTCGATCAGCCCCTGGATGACCTCAGGCAGGGAATGCGGCCGAAGCTCGATGAACAGGCCATGCGTCAGCTTTTCCCAGATCTCGTCGAGAAACCAGCCTTCGTGATCGGAGGCAAGGCCAGCGCCGGCAAAGGCATTGATCGACGCCAGATCACGCAGGCCGGCACCATGGCCCTCGACGACGCCGCGCTGCTCGAACGTCGCCCGGATCATGCCCCAGAGACGATCGTAAGCCGGATTCTCCGGATTGCTGACCGACGGCCAATCCATGACCTCGTCCAGGCCGGCCACCATCAGGCTTTCGCTGAGAAAGGATTTCTGCTCGTCATAGCCGAAATGACCGCCGCCCCATTCATAGGCGGTCGGCGGCACGGCCGATCCGGGCAGCGGAAAAATCTTCATCGGCGAGCCGCGGCGGCGCGCTTCCAGCCAGAATTCCAGATTGCGGGCGCCGTTGACATTGGAGAATTCATGGCTCGCCTCGCAGGTCCAGGTGACGCCATGCGGCATGACCAGAGCCGCTTCCCATTCCGGCGTCAGATGCGAGCTTTCGATATGCTTGTGCGCCTCGCCGAAGCCGGGGACGGCAACGAGATGCGGCTCGTGCACGCGCTCGCTCACCTCGCCCTGATAGCTGCCGGCCGGGCCGACATAGGCAATACGCCGGCCCTTGATGACGATTTCCTGATCGTCCAGCCAGGTGCGGCTATGCACATCCAACAGCTTGCCGACGCGCAGCAGTCGATCCGCCGGACGACGGCCGAGGGCGGTCAGCGTCAGATCCTGGCGGATCAGCACTTCGTCTGCCGCATTGACGAGCAGATCGTCGGGAAGGGTTATTTTCGGGGATGTCATGAGACGCATGCCTGCCAAGAAATTCGATCAGTCGAGGGTAGAGATGACGGGCCAGCATGTAAAGCCGACTGGCTCGCTTGTGGAAGGCGAGCGATCTCAAGCATTTGCAATGTCCGAGTGCTACAGGTGATGATGCGGGATATTCATCCCACCAAAGGCAAAAACTGCTACCCTGCCCATTTGTTGGGCTTGTAAAGCCGATGCTCGAAAAATAGTATCCTGCAAGCTTGAAACATATGCCCGATTTCATTGACCAAAAGGATTTCGAGAATGAAAGGCCTCACCCTTGCCCGCGCTGCGGGATTTGCTCTCCTTGCCGCGGCAACCGCCATGCCGGCCTTCGCCCAGGCAAAGACCCTGACCGTTTCCTGGTGGGGCTATAATGGCGAGAAGATGCAGGCCAACATCATCGAGCCCTTCAAGAAGATCTGCGGCTGCGACGTCGTTTTCGAGACCGGCAACAATGCCGATCGCCTCAACAAGCTGAAGCTGCGCGGCGGCAAGGGCATCGACGTCATCTATCTCACCGACAGCTATTCGCAGCTCGGCATCCAGCAGAGCCTCTTCCAGGAAGTCGACCGCAGCAAGATCCCGAACCTTGCCGACCTCTACGATATCGCCAAGGCGCCGCAGGGCAATTACGGCCCCGCTTACACAATCGGCCGCGTCGGTATCGTCTACGATACGGCGAAAGTGAACCCGCCGATCACCTCCTGGAACGATCTGTGGCGCGATGACCTGAAGGGCGCCGTTTCTCTTCCCGGCATCACCACGACAGGCGGGCCGCTGACCGTGCTCGAAGCCGGCAAGCATGCCGACGTCGATCCCTATGCCGATGCCGACAAGGCCTTTGAAGCCATCGAGGCGCTGAAGCCGAATGTGGTCAAGAACTACAATACCGGCTCCGAGCTGGTGAACCTGATCTCGACAGGCGAGGCCAAGGTGGCGATAACGCAGGACTTCGTTCTGTCATCCCTGCGCGCGGCCGTTCCGACGATGGCCTGGGCCGATCTGAAGGAGGGCGATATCGCCGTCCTCAACACCGTCAATATTCCGAAGGGCTCGGAAAACGTCGAGCTTGCGCACCAGTTCATCAACTTCATCTTGTCGAAGGACGTGCAGCAGGCGGAAGCCGAACAGGGCGTCGATGCACCGGTTTCGACCAAGGTGGTGCTGCCGCCGGAAAAGGCCAAGCTCTGGACCTACGGCGCCGACATGATCGCCAAGCTCAGCCGCATCGATTATGAGAAGCTGATCGAGGCGCAGTCGGACTGGGTCGATCGCTGGAACGAGATCTTCGGCATGTAACAGGGCATGCCGCACGCTCCTTGCGGCGTTCTCACGGAATTTAGTTGATGAAGCATTTGATGAAATGGGGTTTGGCGACGCCGGCGATCCTCGCCGTAACGCTCTTCCTGCTCATTCCGGTGATCATTACGATCGCGGCAACTTTCGGCGAACCCAAGGGGATATTTTCCCCTTATGTTGCCTTCTTTTCCAGCGGCTTTCGCCGGACCGTACTTTTCAGAACCATCGAGGTTGCTCTCATTACGACGGCGATCTCCTTGATCATCGGCTTCATCGCCGCCTATGTCATCGCGCAGATGCCGGGCCGCGCCAAAAGCGTGATGATTATTGCCGCCGTCTTTCCGCTGCTGACGGGTGTCGTCGTGCGCTCCTTCGCGTGGCTGATCATCCTCGGCAAGAACGGCATTCTCAACACCATCCTCATGTCGATCGGCATCATCAGCGAGCCGTTGTCGATGCTCTACACCGAGGGCTCGGTGATCGTCGCGATGGTCTATCTCTTCGTGCCCCTGATGATCTTGACCCTTGTCGGCGTGCTTGAGGGCATACCGCAGGATCTCATTCAAGCCGCCACTTCGCTCGGCGCGACGCCGGCCGCAACCTTTCGCCAGGTCATCCTGCCGCTTGCCACGCCCGGCCTCATCGTCGGCGCCGTGCTTGTTTTCACCGGCAGTTTCACCTCATACGCCACGCCGCAGCTGCTTGGCGGCGAAAAGCAGATGATGATGGGCACCTTCCTCTATCAGCGCGCCATGGTCACCTTCGACTGGGTCGGCGCCTCGACGATCGCCGCCATCATGGTTGTCGTGACGATCGGCATTGTCGCAATCATGAGCCGCCTCGCACGCCGGCTGAACCCGATGGCGGTGTGACTATGACAAAGTCCGTCCACCCCGCACTTATCGCTTTCACGGCCCTTGTCTTCCTGTTCCTGCTGGCGCCGCTCGTCATCATCATCGGCGCCGCCTTCAGCGACACCACCTATCTCACCTTCCCGCCGCAGGGCCTGACGCTGCATTGGTTCTCGAACATCTTTCAGATCGAAGCCTTCCGCACGACGGCGATCACCAGCCTGGAACTGGCCTTCCTCGGAACCGCACTTTCGCTTTTGATCGGCGTACCTGCGGCCTATGCCATCAGCCGCTACAGGGTCGAACTGCCGCGCTGGCTTTCGACGCTCTTCGTGCTGCCGATCCTTGTTCCGGAAATCGTCTTCGGCTTTTCACTGATGAAATCGATCACCATCGGGCTTGGGCTGCCGATCTTTCCGAGCCTCTTGATCGGCCATGCACTGCTGGTGCTGCCCTATTCGGTGCGCGTCGTCAGCGCCAGCCTCGCGAGTTTTGATTTCTCGATCGAGGAAGCGGCGATCAGCCTCGGCTGCCCGCCTCTTAAGACGTTTCTGACCATCGTGCTGCCGAATATCCGCGCCGGCGTCATTGCCGCCTTCATCCTCGCCTTCATCACCTCCATCAATGATGTCTCCGTCTCGGTCTTCCTGACCGGTCCCGGCATCTCCACCCTTCCGATCCAGATCCTCGCCCACATGGAACAGTTCTTCGACCCGACCATCGCCTCGGTTTCCGTGCTGCTGATGCTCGTGACCGTCGCCGTCATGGCGATCGTCGAAGCGACCCTGGGCCTCACCTTCCTGACAAAGTAGCCGCCCGTGACCGTATCGCTCTCCATCAATTCCATCAGCGCCCATTACGGCAAGACGGCCGTCCTGCAGGATCTCTCGCTTTCCGTCGCGGCCGGCGAACTGGTTTCGCTGCTCGGCTCGAGCGGCTGCGGCAAGACGACGACTTTGCGGCTCGTCGCCGGCTTCCTGCAGCCGACGAGCGGCACGATCAAGCTCGGCGACCGCGACCTGACGACGTTGCCGGCGCACGCCAGGGATATCGGCCTGGTGTTCCAGAACTACGCGCTGTTTCCGCATCTGACTGTGCTCGAAAATGTCGCATTCGGCCTGAAACAGCGCCGGATGGCAACACAGGAGCGCCTGCTGAAGGCTAAGGCCATGTTCGAGCGCGTCGGCCTTTCCGGCCTTGGCGACCGCCTGCCTTCGGCCCTGTCAGGCGGTCAGAAGCAACGCGTTGCGCTGGCACGCGCCCTCGTCATCGAGCCACCGCTTTTGATGTTCGACGAGCCGCTTTCCAATCTGGATGCCAAGCTTCGGGTCGACATGCGGGTGGAGATCCGCCAGCTGCAACGCGCCAATGGCACGACATCGCTTTATGTCACGCACGATCAAGAGGAAGCCTTCTCGATCTCCGATCGTGTCGCCATCATGAATGCCGGCCGTATCATGCAGCTCGATACGCCAGAGATCCTCTACCGCAAGCCCGCCAACAGCTTCGTCGCCCGCTTCGTCGGCTTCGAAAATCTGCTGCCGCTGCGGGTCGTCGATCGGGCGGGCGTACTGGTGACGGCGGAGGCTGTAGGCGGCGCGAAGATCACGCTGTCACAGGATGATTTCGGTCCTATTCCGGACAGCTTTGTCCTCGGTTGCCGTGCGGACGGGCTTTCGGTTCGACGCGAAGGCAACGGTCTGCCAACTGTTTTGGGAACACGCACCTATCTTGGCCGCGCCTATCAGTATCAGTGCGAAACGGCGGCCGGTGCTATCGTCGCCAATGGCGCCTTATCGGAGCCGATGGCGGCAGGAAGCAGCGCAGTGCTGCTGCCTGTGTCCGAGCAATGCTGCATCCTCTCACCGGAGGCGTAGGCAGGGAGTAGTCTGTTACGCTGCCGCAAGTTCCTGGAATTGCCCTATCCCTCCGCATCGTAGGACGCGCGGTGCGTTTCGATCTCGCCCAGATGTTCCACCACCCATGCCGCAAGATGCGTCAGGGGTACCGATAGCGAACGCCCGAGCTCGGTCAGGCCATATTCGACCTGGGGCGGTATGGTCGGATAGACCGTTCTCGTCACCATTCCCTCACGCTCCAGGGCCTTCAGGGTGCGGGTCAGCATCTGCTGGGAAACGCCGCCGATCATCCGCTTCAGTTCGTTGAAGCGCCGCGGCCGCTCCACCAGCATGGCGATGGCAAGCACCGTCCATTTATCGCCCATGCGGCCGAGAATTTCGATCACCTTGCGGCAGTCGTCATTGTTTCCCGGCTGATAGGGAGCAGCAGTCATAAGCATGTGACCAGGCCTCGAACATATGCGTTCTTGCGACGTTGGCAGTCAATATACCATATCTAGTCAGTAAAACATACCACCTCAAGGAGCAGGTTATGACTGACAGGAAAACGATCGCAATTTTCGGAGCGGGCACCGGGCTCGGCGCCTCGCTTGCGGCACGCTTCGGGCGAGAAGGCTACCGAGTAGCACTCGTCGCACGCAATGCCGCATCGCTTGAAGAACGCGTTGCAGAGCTCAACAGCATAGGTATCGAAGCAGCTGCTTTCCCCGCCGATCTCTATAATGTCGATGGCATTTCCGCCCTCGTTCAGTCCATGGAGGCGCGTTTCGGTTCGATAGACGTCGCCGTCTATGCGCCAGTCCCATCCGATGTCGGCTTCACGCCCGCCGCCGAACTCAACGCAGCAAAGCTTCAGTCGGCGGCGACCATCTTTGCTTTCTCGCCCGTCGAAGTGTCGCATGCCGTATTGCCCGGTATGCTGAAGCGCGGCGACGGCGCTGTCGTCATCGTCGGCGGATTGTCGGCCGTGGTGCCGATGCCGGGTTTCGCCCGTCTCGGTCCGGTCATGGCGGCTGCGCGCAACTACGCCCTGACGCTGAATGCCGAACTGGGACCTCAAGGCATCTATGCAGGCACTGTGAGCATTGGCGGCCTTATCGACCGTTCGGCCGGAAAGCGTGCCCTGGAGGCCAATGGCGTGAAGCTCGATGGGGCGTTCCCGACCCTCGATCCCGACGATATCGCACAAGAGATCTGGAGCCTCGTTTCCGAGCGCAGCCGGGCCGAAGCCATTCTCCCGCCACTGCCTTCGGCATGAAGCGGAAGGTTTGATGCATAAACCCAGAAATGGAAAAGCCGCCCGAATTGGGCGGCTTTTCCGATATGAATCATTGCCCGGCTAGGCTGAGGTCTTGGCGACACTATGAGCTTTGTCTTTTCGCAAGACGCGGCTTGAATCGCAGGAGTTCAAGATTGGCAGGCCTTTGCCCTTACGTATTGGGGGAGTTTTGTGTTTTTGAGGGGTGCTGCGGGGGGAATTGATTGGTTTTGGGGGCATGATTTGAACCTGCTGCGATCAGGTTATGGTCCTGAGGCACGATGAGCTACCATCGCCAGCGAAGATGAAGTCTTCGCGCGAGCGATAGGAGTGCTGCCGGGGGAATTGATTGGTTGCGGGGGCAGGATTTGAACCTGCGGCCTTCAGGTTATGAGCCTGACGAGCTACCGGGCTGCTCCACCCCGCGTCACCAGCGCAAACCCTTTGGGTTTGTCGCGCCAAAGCAAGCCTTCCGGCTTGCGTCATCAGCGTAAACCGCGAAGCGGTTTATCGCGTGTTGTCAGCGCAAATCCGGAGGATTTGTCGCGTGCAGGCACCCTTATTATGGGTTCCTACAAAATTCCAAAGCGTTTTCTTGCTTCCCTCAGAAGCGACAAAGGCCGCTTTGAGCGGCCTATTGTAACACGGCCGGGCCGTTTCAGCGTAAACCTTTTGGGTTTATCGCGTGTGATCAGAGAAGATTTTTTGAGACGCATAAACCGCGATGCGGTTTAGCGTGAGGCATAAATTGCTTGAGCAATTTAGCCTGAGTTGCGTTTAGCAGACCTGGCAGCGACCTACTCTCCCGCGTCTTAAGACGAAGTACCATGGGCGCAGGGGCGTTTCACGGCCGTGTTCGGAAAGGGAACGGGTGCAGCCACCCCGCCATAACCACCAGGTCGGCAAAGCGCAACTTCGGGCTAAACCGCGCCAGCGGTTTATGCCCTATGAGAAGCTGGTGAGGCCAGAAGCCTCGTTTTGTCTTTATGAACACGTCTTTGGTTTGTCCGGACACGGTCGCTAAGACCGCAAGCGCAAAGCGCGTCGCCGGACGTCCGGCGCCCTCGCGGAGCATAGGGTCGAAGACCCGCTCATGCGTGAGCGCTGAACTTAAAGCCTCATCAAACTTGTTTGATGAGCACTGGCAATGGGAACGATCAAGCCAATCGAGCTATTAGTACCGGTAAGCTTCATGCGTTGCCGCACTTCCACACCCGGCCTATCAACGTGGTCGTCTTCCACGGCTCTGATAGGGAACACTCGTTTCCAGGTTGGTTTCCCGCTTAGATGCCTTCAGCGGTTATCCATTCCATATATAGCTACCCTGCTATGCCCTTGGCAGGACAACAGGTCCACCAGAGATATGTCCATCCCGGTCCTCTCGTACTAGGGACAGATCCTGTCAATATTCCTACACCCACGGCAGATAGGGACCGAACTGTCTCACGACGTTCTGAACCCAGCTCACGTACCGCTTTAATTGGCGAACAGCCAAACCCTTGGGACCTGCTCCAGCCCCAGGATGCGATGAGCCGACATCGAGGTGCCAAACAACCCCGTCGATATGGACTCTTGGGGGTCATCAGCCTGTTATCCCCGGCGTACCTTTTATCCGTTGAGCGATGGCCCTTCCACACGGGACCACCGGATCACTATGACCGACTTTCGTCTCTGCTCGACTTGTCAGTCTCGCAGTCAGGCGGGCTTATGCCATTGCACTCGACGACCGATTTCCGACCGGTCTGAGCCCACCATCGCGCGCCTCCGTTACTCTTTCGGAGGCGACCGCCCCAGTCAAACTACCCACCATACACTGTCCCGGATCCGGATAACGGACCGCGGTTAGACATCCATGACGATAAGGGTGGTATTTCAAGGATGGCTCCACAAGAACTGGCGTCCCTGCTTCAAAGCCTACCACCTATCCTACACATGCCGACACGAATGCCAGTGTAAAGCTATAGTAAAGGTGCACGGGGTCTTTCCGTCTGACCGCAGGAACCCCGCATCTTCACGGGGAATTCAATTTCACTGAGTCTATGTTGGAGACAGCGGGGAAGTCGTTACGCCATTCGTGCAGGTCGGAACTTACCCGACAAGGAATTTCGCTACCTTAGGACCGTTATAGTTACGGCCGCCGTTTACTGGGGCTTCGATTCAGAGCTTGCACCCCTCCTCTTAACCTTCCAGCACCGGGCAGGCGTCAGACCCTATACGTCGTCTTGCGACTTCGCAGAGCCCTGTGTTTTTGGTAAACAGTCGCTACCCCCTGGTCTGTGCCACCCTCACATACTTGCGTACATAAGGGTCACGCTTCTTCCGAAGTTACGCGTGCAATTTGCCGAGTTCCTTCAACATAGTTCTCTCAAGCGCCTTGGTATACTCTACCTGACCACCTGTGTCGGTTTCGGGTACGGTCTATACGGTGGAGCTATTTCCTGGAACCGCGTCCCCGCCCACACAATCCAATAAGTGTGAACAAGTTAAGCAATCCGTCACTACCACCAGGCCCACGAATATTAACGTGGTTCCCATCGACTACGCGTGTCCGCCTCGTCTTAGGGGCCGGCTAACCCTGCTCAGATTAACTTTAAGCAGGAACCCTTGGTCTTTCGGCGAGAGGGTCTCTCACCCTCTTTATCGTTACTCATGTCAACATTCGCACTTCCGATACCTCCAGGACCCCTCACGGGTATCCCTTCATCAGCTTACGGAACGCTCCGCTACCACTCCTCAAAGAGGAATCCTCAGCTTCGGTGCATGGCTTCAGCCCCGTTACATTTTCGGCGCAAAGACCCTTGACTAGACCAG